>NZ_JAYGHN010000001.1:476062-491320 GCF_034931845.1 Calothrix sp. UHCC 0171 | reverse complement strand
CCCCCTCAACCAAATATTTGCAATGGAATAATTAGATACAGATAAAATTAATTATCTCATAACCTTAGCTTAACCAAAACAGTACAACACTCCCCTAGAAGCTGCTGTTGCGATCGCAGTTGCACTTCAAGTCATGTATTCATGCAAATGATTATTTTTGTCCTCGATTAACTCTTTTGCCAAATTTTGATTGTTCTGTCTAAACTGGCACTTACCAACATTTCTCCGGAAACTGTGAAAGTAACTGCGGTGACAGCACGAGAATGCCCAGTAAAGGTAGCAAGTAACTCACCCGTATCAACATCCCACAGTTTAATCGTTTTATCCACACTAGCACTAGCAATAATCTTGCCATCGGGACTAATATTGACAGCTAAAACTCCGTCACGATGTCCTTTGAGAGTCTTAATTAGGGTTCCAGTTTCCCAATCCCAAATTTTGATCGTTTTGTCCATGCTACCGCTAACGACAAATTTACCATCTGGGCTAAAACGCAGAGAAGTCACAACATGGGAATGGGCTGTAAATGAGTACAGTATTTCCGTCTTAATCCTCGTAGTCGCATCTTCGCAGGAAACTCGCCAAACTTTGATTTTGCGGTAGCTCCCAGCAACGAGGACTTGACCATCTTGGCTTAATTCTAATGTGTGAGGTACAGTATCATCCAGCGAAAGAGTGAGGACAACTTTGCGAGCAGTTAAATCCCAAAAAAGGATTTTGCGATCATCTCCACCTGTAATTATCATTTTGCGATCGGGAGTAGCAGCGACACACCGCACCATCCCATTGTGTTTGTGCAAAATATCGATTAAATCGCTAGCACCAACATGCCAAAGTTTAATAGTAGAATCTGCGCCACCGCTAACTATCATTTGACCATCTGGAGTAAATGCTAGTGAGTTAACTTCATCCACCAATCCAGATTTACTCCACGGGTATTCTGAGAGCGTACTAACTAACTGACCTCTGGTTAAATCCCACAATTTTGTTTCGCCTCTGCTGGCGCTGGCAAGTATCTGCGAGGTTGTAATCGTGCTATTCGCAGGACTAAATGCTAGACAATTTATACCTCTGCTATGACCCCGTAAAGTTTGCCAACATTCCCAGTCACCAATTAGGGATTTGAGTGGATGTTCTGGTGCGAGAGTTTTAATTGTCTCTGGCATCATTATTTCTTCAATTTTGATGACTTCATATGTCCCTTCATCGGGTTTATGGGTAAATCGATCGCAATACCAATTTAAACCACCCGAATAGAGTAATTGACTGGGGATAACTGATTGCTTGGGTTCGCTTAACTCAGTCATGTTAGTGGGTAAAAAACCTGCAATTACTACTTGTTTTTCATATCCACGTTTACCTGTAAATGGATAAAACAAGCATAAAAAAATAATAATTTGATGATTTGCAAGGTCATCTTGAGTTACAGTCCAGCTAATTTTATCTTTTTTAATACTATTAAAACTTTCCCCGTCAGACACATTCACTTGAATATTTACTTGCGGATTACTTATCAGATAGTAAGAAAATTTACTTTCGTTACCTAAATTACCCTCCTCATCAAGCAGCATATTTTGCAATACATCTTGTGGCAGTTTTCTTACTAACCTACCAAAGCGATCGCGAATGACTCGTTCGACAATTTGCTCACGCACAAGATAATCTTCAGCTTGTTGTTGAAAATAGATCGGGAAGGGTATAGTCCAGTCAGGAGGTTCTGGGTATTCTGGGGGTGCGGGAGGTGGTGTTTTTGCTAAAAATTCGGCTTTTGTGCGAGCATTTTCCAGTAATTTGGCAAGCGCATCCCCCCAAAACGTGATTATTTCACTGTGACAACCTTTCACAGTGCTTTCCAATAAAGAAACATCATAAGTTTTAGGTTTTTTCACCCGTTGGAGAAAATCATTTTGTTGTGATTTGAGTAATTTAATCCAATCCATGTGCTTACTCTCACGCGCACTCTTGCCTACTTAGGTTAAAGTATACGAAGCAACTTTTATATTTTATAAACTGTAGTAAATCTATGATTCAGTAAGAATATTTTATTTAGTAACATAACTTACAAAAAAAATAAAAATAATTGTTATAGTATTATTCATCTTCAAAATTCGCAATTTCATCAGGAAATTTATTCTAGCGAAAGAAAACAAGAAAATAATGTTTTTGACAGGCATTCTGATCAGTTTTATAGAGATTATTTTGTAGTTCTAATCGTGCGATTCTGATACCAGAAACATATCCCCAACTTTTCTGGAAAGCTGAGGATGTGAAGTAGTTTACGAAACCAGCAACACGATGCAGGAGTCTAAATAATTATCTTGTCAAGAATAATGAACCACGCCGTTAGTTATTTCGATCTCTGCAAATCACTCAACATCTCTCTAAAACTCTAGGCTAGTATAATAAAAATCCACTCATCGACCCAAAAAATACTGCAACTGAATTTGAATATTTGTACTAGAACCAGCTACCAAGACAGCCGAATCTCCAAATTTTGGTGGACCAGTGCGAATTGGTGGGTTATTAGAAAAACCAAAACCTTCAGTAGGAATACCTAGAACATTTTTATTGAGAATCCCATCATTATTGATATCGTGAATTATAGCAACGGCATAGTTACCTGCCTTGAGATTGGGAATACTGATTCTTTCTGGTCTTGCTGTTAGTTTGACACATCGTGCCTGCACTGCACTTTGACCATTATCAGGAAATCCTTTATTGCTCGCAAAAAGGCTGAAGCAAACTTGTCCTTTTTGATTTTTTAGTCCACCAACTTCAATATTTAGGTTCCCCTGGAAACTCGCAAGTGTCTGTGGTGAAAAAGTAATTATTCCAATAATACTACTAAGTAAATAGATCGCTTGTATACTTCGTTTCACAGTGATATCTCCTGTTACTAAAATTAACTTTACAAATCGTTATTTTATGATAAAGATGGTAAAAATTTACAGAGAAAATCACACATTCCCGAAAATTTGGGAATTAGCAATTTCATCCATTCCATAACTTTTAGTCTTAATGAGAAAAAATTTAGCGATCGCACCAGCAAAATGGATAAAATTTGTCAAAATCAGCATGAATAAACCTGTTAACCAAAGACAATGGCAAAAATTGAGTGGATAGTCAGGAAAATAACTATTACAGTGGACTGGACAGGCAAGCGACTGGCTAAGTTCCCCAATTCCAAGGAACCCGGCTTTCTCCTGAAATGATTTCCTTTGCTAAATCTGCACCAAAACCACTTAACATTAATTTATTAAATAACTGCGTTCTATTTTCCCAGGTTCATGGCTTACTACATTGCTCCCAGCTTTCTCGATAAACTCGCTGTCCACATTACTAAAAATTTTTTGAATTTACCCGGCGTGCGTGTTCCCCTCATTTTAGGAATTCACGGACGCAAAGGAGAAGGAAAATCATTTCAATGCGAGTTAGTGTTTGAGCGAATGGGGATAGAAGTCACCCTCATTTCCGGTGGTGAGTTGGAGAGTCCCGACGCAGGCGATCCAGCCAGATTAATCCGCTTGCGATATCGGGAAACTGCGGAATTAATCAAGGTGCGCGGGAAAATGTGCGTGCTAATGATTAATGATTTGGATGCAGGTGCGGGACGCTTTGATGAGGGTACACAGTATACCGTCAATACCCAGTTGGTAAATGCGACATTGATGAATATTGCGGACAATCCCACCGACGTGCAGTTACCTGGAAGTTATGATTCGACACCATTGCATCGCGTACCCATTATTGTCACAGGTAATGATTTTTCGACGTTATACGCACCATTAATTCGTGACGGACGGATGGAAAAATTTTACTGGCAACCCGATCGCGATGATAAAGTTGGGATTGTGGAAGGGATTTTTGCTGAAGATAATTTGTCGCGTCGAGAAATCGAACAGTTTGTCGATACTTTCCCCAATCAGTCGATCGACTTTTACAGTGCATTGCGATCGCGTATTTATGATGAGCAAATCCGCCACTTTATCCACCAAGTCGGTTTTGAACGTGTTTCCCAATTGGTAGTTAATAGTGTAGATGGACCACCACAATTTCAGAAACCATCATTCAAGTTGTCTTATTTAATTGAGATGGGTAACTTTATGGTGGGAGAACAGCAGCAAGTTCAAAATTCTCAATTAGTCGAAGAATATAATCGCAGTTTATATGTGCGGAAATCAAAGCCTACGCCCACAGTAAGAGAGACTACAAATTATCCCAATCAGAGTGAAAATGGTTCGCCAACACTAGACTCAAAAAATCCATATTACAAATCTTACTCATCCAGTTCTCATTTAAACTTAGAAACCCAAGAACAAGTCCGGCAAATACTATCACAGGGCTACAAAATTGGCATAGAACATGTTGATGAAAGACGTTTCCGCACAGGTGCTTGGCAAAGTTGTGCTATTGGAGAAATCAATGGCGAATCTGATGCTATTTCTACTTTAGAATCTTGTTTGAATGATTATTCTGGGGAATACGTGCGTTTGGTTGGAATTGACTCAAAAGCCAAAAAACGGGTGCTGGAAACAATTATTCAACGTCCTAATGGGAAAACAAATAATTAGCGAAAAAAGCAAAATAGATGTGTCATAAATAACGTCTCTACCAAATTAAAATTTCAGACATTGTTCAGACATTGTATTATTTTGTATAGGCAGGAAAGATTTGGAAATTTGTCTAAAATCATCTCCCTATCTTTCCCTGTTAAATTTGCAATCATTTCATGTATTAGCAGTGCTAAAATCCGCCTCTGATTAACAGTTTACATTCATCTATTGCTCTCTGTTTCCACCTGTAATATTGAAATCTTTAGAGCAAAGACCTAAAGCCGCAAGCCCACCAGAAGCAATATATTTACATACCTGAACTATAGGTGCTTGTTCTCCACCAAAAGTGCTAGGAGAGAATGCAACGAAACCAGTAAAAGATAGAGTAAGACCAATAGCAGTGGTTTTCCAGTTCTTCAAGAATGCTTTTGATGTAACTGTTGATTCTTCTTGAGAGTGAGATATTACAGAAGATTTTGTTGAGTCTGACATAAGTATAATTTCCTTAATCGAGAGAATTTAGATTATGATGAATATTGCCTAATATTCTAAATATTGATTAGATGCTCTTGCTTTTCTTCTATAAGTAATCAATTCACCTATAATTAATTCCAGAAAATTGTTTGATATAGATTCAGCTAGTAATTTCAATGATTTATGAGGATGGGTAAATACCCATCCAGATTAGTTTTTGGCAACTTTTCTTTATCTAAGCCAAACCAAAAACATTGTTAGCCACTATCACTTCAGCTTCTAAATCAAAAGTAACAATTCCAGACAAACTTTTCCAAGTTGCTTGACCAACAATTCCATCAGCTTTGAGTTTTTCAACTTGCTGAAACTTGATTACGGCAGCTTTTGTAGTTGCTCCAAATTTACCATCTACATTGCCAACTGCAAAAACTCCTCCAGGTATATTCCATACTTCTCTTTGATGTGAGTTAATCGCATCCGCACGTTTTAAAAGTTCCTGTACTTTTTCCACATCTTTGCCTTGAGAACCTTCCTTTACGGTTTGTCGCTGCGATACCCAGATAGCACGCTGGATTGCAGATTCAGTCACATATCCAACAATTCCATCAACAGTTACAGCATTATTTTGTTGAAACTTGATCACAGCAGCTTTTGTGTTTGTACCAAATTTACCATCGACTGCACCTGCATAAAAATTGAGGCTTTTTAAACGTTGCTGAAGCTTAGTAACTGCTGCACCAGTAGAACCTTCTTGAAGACGAGTAAAAGTTGTGGTAGTCATAATTTCTCCTAATTCTATTCAAACTATTGTTTTGCTCAAATCTAAATTATTAAATCAACTTGATTTAGCTGCATTCCTGAATTAAACGCTCACAAAATTAACTTATTTAGCCTTGAGATATCAAAACCTTGATGAATAGGCTGTTCTGACTCAGAATTACGTTCATTTGTACTAAAAAAATCTCAAAATAGGCGATCGCTAACGAGAAAATTTAAATTCTGTTTTCAGATTCCAGCGCTTACCATCATGCAGAAGTAAGGCGATATTTTCTACCGTAAAATTAAAATATAATTCTCTATTTTCGTATTTTTGCCAAGCTAATTTAAAGTTCTGCTTTGTTAAATCTCGAAAAGCAACAGTCAGATGTGGCGCAAATTCTCTATTTTGAGATTTGGGGTCGAGAATGCCGCAAACTCTCTGCATATAACTCATTAAATCAGCCTGTAACTGGATTAATTCTGGTGTTTTGAGGACATCAATAAAAATTACATGTGGTGCAAATACAGAAAAATTATTGAGCTTGATGGCAAAACATTTTTGCATATTGGCAAAATCTTGGAGTTTGAGTTCCAATGCGGAAATATCATGCCAATCCCATGCAAATGGAGGCTGTAATGTAATATGTGGAGGTGATTTCTGTGCCGCACAACTAGCATAATTGTCGGCAAAATCCTGTTTAATTTGATTGGCACCATCTTGAATATGCTGCGGTGGTATGATGGCAATGAAAAAGCGTTTTAGTTCCATTTTTATTGAGCGATTTATATTCCTAGATTCCTCTGAATTAGTTCACTAGTTGACTAGATGATAATAATGTTTTTATCCTATTTCATGACTTCACAGGATAATGCGATCGAAGAGCTAAACTCAAAACATCCCCAAATCGTCATAACACGACAATAAAATGCCAATTTTCGTCAAAATTGAAGAGGGTACTGTCGATAAACCCACATTTGATCAGTACGTACCTGCCCATAAAGCCTACGTACAAGAATTAATAGCACGCGGACACAAAGCCCGAACCGGCTACTGGGCTGCTCAGGGAGGAGGAATGATGATTTTTGAGGCTGCTTCAATGGCTGAAGCCCAGGCAATAATTGCCGAAGACCCCTTAATTAAAAACGGTTGTGTGAATTATCAACTGCATGAGTGGCGAATTGTCATGGAGTAACCTCCAAAACCTCAATTTTCATGCTATGATGGATGATAAGTGGCTGGAACTATGCGGCTGCAACGCCTAAACTTTGTCAGGACCGGAAGGTAGCAGCAATACAGGATGCTTGTAGTAGGCTTAGTCTCCGGTCACCCCAAGAATTTCCCTACATTTATAGACGTAAGCGAGCAGGTAAGTAATGCCTGGTTTTGGAGATTTAGTACAAAAAGCGTTTTACCTTGGTGTTGGTTTAGCATCCTACGCCGGAGAAAAGGCAGGCAGCAAACTATCAGAAATGCGATCGCAAGTCCAAAAACTTGCAGATGAGATGGTTGCACGTGGCGAAATGAGTACCGAAGAAGCTCGCCGCCTCGTTGAAGAAATGATGAAACAGGCACAGCAGCAACAGGTTTCCGAAGCTGAAAGCAATAGTGAGAATAAAACCTCAGCATCTTCTGAACCTCGTCGTATTGAAATTCTAGATGATGAGCAATCACCCTCACCAGAAGTTCCTAATGACGAAGTAGATAAGTTGCGCGATAAAGTGAAACAAATGCAGGAAGAATTACGCCGCTTGCAGCATGATTAACTATTTGTTGATCTATTCTTGCTTGTATTAACTAAAAATTTATATATATTGATGAACTTTAGGGATAAACTTTAGGCTATCGTGGGGATAGTATAGTTAAATCAGGTAAATTAGAGTGTATGCCAATCCGGCACATCGCTTCCTACTAAATTTGGTTTAATCATTATTGTAGAAAACCGATCTTCTTAAACGTTAGCAGTGTTCCCAATAGGTTATTTCCTTTTTGCGAATATTATAGATAGCGTTTCTCGTGATTATTTTCCCGCGAATAGCCAGCGAGGATTTGAAAGATATGGAAAATTGGCAAAAGGATTTTTGGGAAATGATGCAAACATTCGCTGATGAAGCTGAGCGTTTCTTTGCAGAAATGACAGAAATGGTAGACACACTTTTTGATTTTACAGAAGACTTAGGCGAGCAAGTGCAAAATGCAATTTCTGTCGAAGTTGACCAGTATTTACAGGACACAGAATCATTATTACATGAAGTGTATTGGGAATTAGATGATCTTCCTGTAGATGGCTTAGACTCGGCTTTCCCCTATTCAGTAGAAGCAACGAGTGAAAAGAATCCTGCTTGTATTGGCTGTAAGCATTACCACGGCAATGCATATGGTGGGAATTTGTTAGTTTGTGGTATGCATCCTAGTGGTTACGAAGACATCACTTGTCCCGATTGGGAAGCCGAAGAAAGTTAGATTTTCAATGCATGATTTCGCCTTTCATTGTTCCAATTAGTTTAGGATATATAGGAAGAAGTTTTGATGAAATAGTTACAGTATATATTCCCACTTATGAGTAGTTCTTCATCTGAAATTACAACACCAGCCATCCAAGAAATACCTGTTCCAGAAATGAAGTATGGGGAACGGGAAATCCAAGAAGGAAAACTAATAACATTTCCGAATCCGCGTATTGGCAGAAGGTATAATATAGATATTGTCTTACCTGAATTTACGTGTAAATGCCCATTCTCTGGCTATCCTGACTTCGCGACAATTTATATTAGCTACATTCCCAATGAAAAAGTTGTCGAGTTAAAAGCCTTGAAACTATATATTAATAGTTATCGCGATCGCTACATTTCCCATGAAGAATCAGCAAATCAAATTCTCGATGATTTTGTTGCAGCTTGTGATCCGTTAGAAGTGACAGTAAAAACTGACTTTACGCCACGAGGTAATGTACATACAGTTGTGGAAGTCAAACATATCAAGTAATTAGTCATTCATGATATGGGCGGTGAGCTATTAGCCAAGAGTTGCTCACTAGTGGCTAATAGTAATTGTGCCATTTTTAAAAGTCTGTTTTTAACCAGATAAAAATCAAATATTACCTGACAGCGATTTATCATTACTGGCACTGCTGCTTGTGGAAGATACATCCAACAAATTTAAAACCTCCAAAACCTCTTTTTCAAAAGCAACTTGGGCACGATTAGTTTTACCGCCAACGTACAAACGACCTTCTTTCTGTAACGCCCAAATCTGCGAATGCGAAAAATAACTCATCGCTACGCCTGCCATCAAAATCGCAAAACCACTATAAACAATAGGGATACCTGGATCAGCTTTAATTTGCAACCCGGTACTACCAATAATATCTATTAACTTTAATGTCACACCATTGACTTGAGTAGACATACCTGTGCGTACCGTATCGGCAAGTTTTCCTTTAGCATCGTAAATCAATGCCATCCCTTGTAAATCCTTTGCCAATAATGCAGCACCCTCACTTAAATCGGTTTTTGTGGGAATCCAAGCTCCCCAAATTCTACCTTTCCCATTAGTTTCCAGAGGTGCCATTGGTAATTGGAAAACTGGGCTATTATTAATCTGAACTTTAACACCAGAAATACCCCAGTCGGTTTGATAAAATGTCACTCCTTGATAACGCAAAGGTTGATTGACGAAAATGGTTTTTTGTTTTACTTCTTTACCCTGAGCATCTAAAACTGACATTGCCGAATAAAATTGGTCAATCCCACCAGAAGCTGTATAATCAATCCAAAAACGATTGACATGCACAGACCAATCTTTGGGAATTTGGGCATTAGCAAAAGGTCCTGCATCAATAATATTTTTGACCTGAAAAGTTTCACCACTAGGAACCATTTCTTGGGCAATAAAGCCAGTCATTGCGCCGAAAATAGACCCCAACAAAGTGACAACAATCCCAATGTGAACAATAATTGGTCCAATCCTGCCAACTATTCCCTTGCGAGCATAAAGGATATTAGTTTTATCGTCTTCTTGAAAAACCTGGTATTTCCGCTTTTTTAAAATTTCTGGTAAATTATTTAACAGCAATTCATTATCAAATTCTGCACTCAATGCCAGCTTTTGAAATTGTCGAGGTTGCTCATAAAATTTCCAGCGACGGGCAGCTTTTAGGGCAGGCAATTGGCGGGTAAAAGTACATGCTGTTAAGCTAGTGCCAAATAATACTAATAATGCTAAAAACCACCAAGTTCGGTAAACGTGATCTAAGCCAGTAAAGAGAATAAACTTCCAAGTCAGAAAACCAAATAAAGCTGGATGTTCGGGATAATTGCTTTGGTAAAAAGCTGCTGATTGCCCTTGCTCGATAACAGTACCAGTAATACTAAAGACTGCGATCGCTAATAACATGACAATTGCTAGTCTCAAGTCAGTCAATATAGGTAATAAATCTTGACGTAGAGAACTATTTAAAATAGATAGCCAGTTTGATTTTTTTTCCGGTGTGTTATCAGCAGTCATTTGATTACAGTTTTTTGATTTTAAATTTTTGATTTTAAATTTTGGAGTTAATCCAAGAATTTATTTTACATATTTTGACATATTTCTTTATAGATTTTTCGCGATAATCCTCCCCCTAAATATCTTTGATATCTGTGATGATTGGGTTAGCAACTATATATGGTATTGGGCATTGATTTAATGAAAACAAACCCTGTTTATCTAGTAAACAACGGCGGAAATAAAACTACGATCTAAAATGCTTGAAAGGCTTAGAAAATACTCTTTTTTTCTTTCTTTTGCCTTTTGCCTTTTGCCTTTTGCCTTTTGCTTTTTACTTCTCCCTTCACGTACTAGCTTAATTCTTTGGACACTACATGCTTCAATTGGTGGGAATTCGCGAGAGCAAAGAAAACACACCGAATCCTATTAGCAAAACCCCACTGACAGAATTAATCCATCCCGACCAACGACGTAATTCTAGTATCTTTTTAATTGAGGCTGTAAAAGTACCTGCCAAAATTAATGGCACGACATAGCCTAAAGTGTAAGCCAACAACAGCACCCCACCCATAAATAAATTTTGTTGCTTGGCAACCCATCCCAAAATACTAGCTAAAACAGGCGTACTACAAGGTGAAGCAACTAATCCGAAACTCAAACCAATACAATAGGCACGTACACCTTGAGGCAGTTCTTGAGAAATCCAATCTGTACTACCAAACGATGGGAATTGTATTGGTAAAGCTTCAAGCAAATTTAATCCCATGATAATTGCCAGAATACTAACGATAATCGGTAAACCGATTCCTACTTGACCGTAAACTTTACCAAAAGCGGCAGCAATTATACCCAGAATTGCCATTGTACTTGCCAAACCCAGGGAGAACCAAGTGGATTGTGCTGCGGCTTGGAGTCGGCTTTTGGCTTCGTATCCACCAATGTAGCCGATGGTGATTGGCAACATAGATAACATACAGGGTGTCAGACTGGTAAATAAACCAGCTAAAAATATCACACCAACACTGATTAAACTCAGATGTGTAAGTTGGCTGGCGACAATTTTATCGGCGAAATGTTCAAGTTGATAAATTTGAGTTTGCAGAGTTTCCAGCATGTTGTTTTCAGGGATAAAAATGCTTGCCCTGCATGAATTCTAGCGTAATTACTTTACCTTCGCTGATGATTGGGAGACAAAAAGAATCAATATCTGCAAACAGCAGTCGTCTGGGGATACATTAGTCAGTAATTCCCAATTCCCTAACCCAAAGTCTGTATTTCCTCTGCTACCCGTTTCAGTCGTTGGAGTTGGGCTTGCATATCTTGTTTTGTCCATTTTTCTGCGAATGTCTTGAAACCCCAGCTAACTAAGGGATTAGAGACTGCAAACTCAAAACGATTGATTAAGCAAGTGCCTTGTTGTTGAGGTTGACATTCCCAACGATCGCGTCCTTGAAAAAATCCCTCAAATTCCCATACTACCAAGCCCGGTTCTCGTTCAACAACGGTACTATTTAATGTCGGTTTGACTAAAGGTATTGCAATTACAAATCGACTTTTTCCACCGATATTGGTGTTCCAATCACCGACAGGATAACAATGTAAGGCTGGATTGAGCCAACGATGCATCAATGATAGATCGGTAATACAGCGTTCGACTGTGCTAGCAGAGGCATTGATTTGAACTGATTGCTCGAAAACTTGTGTGGTAGCCATTGCAATTTCAGTTTGAGCTTACCTAGATTTAGTGTACTGGTAAAGCTGCGATTCCGGGGAGTTTAAGTGCGAATTCCTAGACATTGGCTTTTTGGCTGCGAAGTTGTCCACAAGCTGCGTCAGCATCCAAACCACGTGAATAACGAACACTAACGGCTATATTTTGCTGCTTCAGAATTGCCAAAAAACCGTTAATGCGATCGCTACTGGGGCGTTGATAATCAACTTCACTGATGGGGTTATAGGGAATTAAATTTACATGGCTCTGGAATCCCCGTAAATGCTTGGCTAGCTGCATTGCATGTTCTGGTAAGTCATTCACACCTGCCAGCAAAACATATTCAAATGTGACACGTCTCCCTGTAATTTCCACATACTCGCGACATTCCGTAAATAAATCTCGGAGGGGATAAGCACGAGCGCTGGGAATTAACTGTTCGCGAAGTCCTTGATTTGGTGCATGGAGACTCACAGCCAGGGTGACTTGAAGATTTTCCCGCGCAAATAGCCGAATGCGATCGCGAATGCCAACCGTTGATACAGTAATATTACGCTGTCCAATACCGACATCTTGATTGAGACAACGAATTGCGTCAAGTACACTCTGGGTGTTGAGCAGTGGTTCTCCCATACCCATAAATACAATATTGCTTACCCGACGCTGGAAGTCTTCTTGAACAGTCAAAACTTGATCGACTATTTCGTGTCGCCCTAGGTTTCGTTGAAAGCCGCCCTTACCCGTTGCACAAAAATCGCAAGCCATTGGACAACCAACTTGAGTTGAGACGCACACCGTCAAGCGATTATCGCTGGGAATACCAACGGCTTCCACAATTTGCCCGTCATCCAGTTGCAATAAGTATTTGATTGTGCCGTCTGAAGCTACTGAACGATAATGTTCTGTGGAACGTCCAATCGCAATTTCCGCAAGTTCGCTCCTCCACTGTTTCGAGAAAACCGAAATATCTGCCAGGGAACGAACACCTTTGTGATAAATCCAATCATGTAATTGTTTACCTCGATAACCAGGTTGTCCTTGCTGTTGCACCCAAGTTGTTAATTCATCGAGAGATGCGCCTAATAATGGTGGAATGGATTGTGGCTTGGCGGAAATATCAAACTGAGACAATACAGAAGTCATGGTAATTTTTAGTAACGAGTGAGGAGTGAGGAGTTGAAAGTACAGGAATTATACTATCCTAAAACTTTTGATCCAGACGGGAATGTGATTTATTAATTGAAAAAATTAATACGAAGACCTAGTTTTGCGTTCAAATCGAAAATTTGTATTTTCACCCATGCAAATTACGAGTAGGAATTTTAATCGTAAATTTTGTACCTTGTCCCGGCTGAGAATGACAAATAATGTCTCCACAATGTTTCTCCACCACAATTTGATAGCTAATAGATAAACCTAAACCTGTACCTTTGCCGACAGGTTTTGTGGTAAAAAATGGGTCAAATAATTTAGACATGACTGCTTCTGTCATCCCGACTCCATTATCAGCAATTGTGATCGCAATCCATTGTTCGTCTATTACTTGAGTACAAATTGAAATTTGAGGATTTTGCGATTTAAATTCTTCTCCCACACCTAATTCTAAAGCATCAATTGCATTGCTGATAATATTCATAAATACTTGGTTCATTTGCCCTGGATAGCATTCTATTAGGGGTAAATTGCCATAATTTTTCACAACTTGAATTTCTGAATCATTCTTTTTACTGACTTTTAATCTATTGTGAAGAATCATTAATGTACTATCAATCCCTGAATGAATATCTGCTGTTTTAAATTCTGCTTCATCCAAGCGTGAGAAGTTGCGTAAAGAGATAACTATGTTTCTAATTCGTTCAGTTCCTAATTTCATTGACTTGAGTATTGCCTTTAAATCTGAAGTCATGAAATCAAGTTCAATTTTCTTGATTATCTGTTGAATTTCTGCTGGTGGATTTGGATAATTTTGTTGATATAATTTGACTATTCTTAATAATGATTCTGTATATTCTTCTGTATAACTAACATTTGCTTGAATAAAATTCACTGGATTATTAATTTCATGAGCTATTCCCGCTATCATCTGACTCAAACTCGACATTTTTTCAGTTTGAATTAGTTGCATTTGAGTATTTTGCAACTTATCTAAGACTTGATGAAGATTAGCGATCGCATCTTCAAGTCTATCTGATTGAATAATCGTAGATTTTTCGGAAACATCCAATAACTGATTTAAGGTGGCAATTTGAGAATTTAAATATTGCCTAGATTGCTTGTGAGTTTTCTCAGCTATTTCGGCATTTATTTTGGAGTGAATATCTTCTTTAAAAATATATCCATCATCAAAGGGGAGAATTGCCATTTTGATGCTTAATGCCAAAGGACGGAATAAATCAAGTACCATTGGAGGAATGAAAACTTTTAAAAACATGAGGATGGTAAACATGTTTCCTGAAGGTAATAATCCCCCAAATCCTAAGACTGATTTGACATTAAATGGAGCTACAAAAGCAGCTTGTGCAGGAATATAAGGACTATCCAATGCATTAGGAACGTAAAAAACATTATACATTTTCTGTTCCAAATCAGCCAAAAAATTAGGGTCTGGTTGTACCACTGTACCTGTATCTATACCTAATTGCTGGATAAGTTGAGAAATCATTGGAATACGTGCGATCGCATCTTCATCTACTAGAGGAATTGCTTGATGTCCAACAGATTGATATCGTGAGTTCCATTCGGGTAATTCTCCCGCAGTTGCTAGTAGTGTTAAACATTTAAGATGATCAGATACAATCCGATCTCTTAATATTTGACTTGCATATTCTTGTAAATCTGGTGTTAGTTCTCGATAAGAATGGGTTTTAAAAAAACGAATTAATACACAAGCTTTTTCATGAGATGAGCTATCAACAAAATTTTGATTAAGATAATGAATAATATTATTACTGACTTCTTCCATAGTCAGAGCATCATCACCCAAGCGGCGCAGCGCTAATCCACACTCTGACATATCTCTTAAAGTCATCTTTTGAATGTCATACATCTGCCAATTGCCTATTTTTTAAATCTCGATTGTATATTCAATTTGCATACTAAGTATATTATATAACTTGTAGATAAATGTTACATAAATAGCAAAAATACCTGGAAATCAAGAAAATAATCATACTCTCTAAGCAATAATACGTAAAAAGCAAATATTTTATGGTAAAAATAATTATTTTACAGGTGATTAACAATAGCAGTTAAGAGTCAGAAGTAAGCTTTTAATA
>NZ_JAYGHN010000001.1:259923-475913 GCF_034931845.1 Calothrix sp. UHCC 0171 | reverse complement strand
TGAATTGGTATAAGCTCTCATCTGATCAATATTTATCAATATTTAAAGAATTGAAGGTTTTCCTCATTACCCGGAAAAATGTTGCATTTTAACTTCTAGATTCTGCTGAGATGAAAATCATCATCATATTCTGCAAATTCCCAATTTTCAGCTACTTGAACTTGTTGTAAGCATATATCTTTGACACCTCGAAAGTTAGCGCCAGCTAAATTTGCACCTCGAAGGTTTGCAGCCGATAATCTCGCTTCAATCAAACTAGCGCCAGCCAAATTTGCACCACTCAGATTTGTCCATCGTAAATCCGCCTTATTTAAGTAAGCTTCGCTGAGATTTACCCGCAATAAATAAGCATGAATTAAATGAGCTTGCGTTAAATTAGCTTTATGTAAATCTGCTTGATAAAGATAAGCAGCAATTAATTCTGCTTCGTGTAAATTTGCTCCACTCAAATCGCAACTAATCAAATTAGCCGAGACTAGATTAGCAAAACAAAGATTAGCTCGGTGAAGTTTTGCCCCTCCCAAATCAGCTTTTCTCAAATTAGCTGCACTGAGATTAGTACCAATTAAATTTGCCCCATGCATCAAAGCATCTTCGAGATTAGCATTACTCAAATCACAACCAATTAAATTAGCAGCACTCAAATCAGCTTGCTTTAAATTCGCAGTTCTCAAATTAGCCAAACTCAAATCTGGCTCAACTTGGGAATTTTTTCGCCTCCACTCAATCCATGCGATCGCACCAGCCCGTAAAATAGCTAGATGCTCGTAATTAGCCATTGTCTTTTTTTACTCCTGACGACCACTTAAAGGATTTGCCCTACCAGCAACATTTTCAATTGCAGCCCTCGCACCAGCAGCACCTGCTAGAATATCGCGTTCTTGTCCCCCTAAGTACAATCTGCCAAAACTACCCACGGCTTGTACTTCCAAAATATTAATGGCAGCAGCTTTCTCAGCTTCATTTGCCGCTAGTGCCGCATAAGCAGCAGGTTCAACTTCTAACACGTACAGTGTTTCCCCTGCTAAGAGTAATTGCCCCCGACGAGTGCGATTGATTAATTGTGTTTGGTAAGCGTCGATATTGCGGATAATTTGGCTAGAAACCACACGTGGTTTGAGACATTCCTCTTTTCTGACACCCAAAAAAGCCAAAATTGCTTGTCCAGCAGCCCGCGTTTCTCCTTGAGAACCAGAATGCACTTCCAGCAATCCATACAAACGTTCGACAACCTGCACCCCAGGACGTACAGAAGCCGATTTCAGCGCTACATCAGTAATACGATTAATTTCAATACCCGGAGAAATTTCGATCCACAGCGAAGTATCCCCCGGTAATGGCAAGAAACCTTGGGCGACTGTTCCGATATAAGCTGCATGTTGAGGCTGTAAGCTGTCCAGAAAAACGAAACTGCGTAATTCAACTCCCAAGATTTATTCTCCGGTCAATACATGTAAACTTAACCTACCATAAGCCTTGACTAAAGGGAAAATACCGCATTTGACGATCAAATTATTACTAGAAGGCAATACCTCAATCCTATGACTGGATCAATTTCGCCAGTAAATTGATCACAAAAAGGAGCCAATCGCTAAAAAACTTATGCTTTTATGGATAATGCTGTCTTCGTTAGTAGTTTATTTGTACCATGAAATTTGATATAAGCCTTAATTGTCACCCTTACTATGAAACAACATTAGGTGCTGCTTATTTGGGAAATAGTCTGGAATTAATGGCAGGTATTCCCGATGAAAGTATCGATTTGATTTGCACATCTCCACCATTTGCACTGGTTCGTAAAAAAGAGTATGGAAACGTCGATGCTGACGAATATGTTGAGTGGTTTAAAGATTATGCGGTACAGTTTTATCGTGTTCTGAAACCGACAGGCTCACTAGTTATTGATATTGGTGGCAGTTGGATTAAAGGAATGCCAGTTCGGTCTCTTTACCATTTTGAATTAGTTGTTGCTCTATGCAAAGCAAAAGAAAAAGGCGGACTGGGATTTTATCTGGCACAGGAATTGTATTGGTATAATCCCGCGAAACTTCCCACACCGGCTGAATGGGTGACAGTTCGCAGGGAAAGAGTTAAAGATTCGGTAAATACAGTTTGGTGGTTATCAAAAGAACCGCATCCCAAAGCTAACAACAGAAGAGTTTTAAAGCCTTATAGCAAGGCAATGAAAAATCTGCTCAAAAATGGTTACAAACCCAAAGTCAGACCATCAGGTCATGATATTTCCGATAAATTTGGTAAGGATAGAGGAGGGGCTATTCCCCCAAATATTATTGATGGACGTTGCGATATGGACAAAGAAGAAATAGGGCAACCAACTTGCATACAAGAAATTTTATTTGAAGATGTAGTACAGCCTGTAAATGTAATTTCTGCCTCAAATACTTCCTCAAATGATTATTACCAACGACGTTGCAAAGAAGAAGGTTTAAAGCCACACCCAGCAAGATTTCCTCAAGCCTTACCAGAGTTTGTTATCAATCTTTGTACAGAACCTGGGGATATTGTTTTAGAACCTTTTGCTGGTTCTAATATGACAGGTAGGGTTGCAGAAACATTACAAAGACGCTGGTTAGCTTTTGAGATTGATGAAGACTACATTAGAAGTTCAAAATTGAGATTTGAAGTAAATGCGATTTTAATTGTTGAACAGAAGGTTGATTGACACGAAATAACATCAGAAAATTCTGTAAAAAATCAATGTTTGTGAACTTAAATACAAAATAAACATCTCCGCAAAAAATCATTTGTGGCAAAATGGAAGATTAAATTTTACTATTCACAATCATTCTCACAAGCACCAATCGAAACCCAAGTGCTAGAACCGTCTTGCCAATGCTCTTTTTTCCATATTGGCGCTTGATGTTTAAGTGTGTCTATCGCATATTGACAAGCCGCAAATGCTTCTGAACGATGGGGACAGCCAACAGCAACTAAAACACTGATTTCACCAATTTCTAAGCGCCCAATTCGGTGATAAATAACCACACGGTTAACATCCGACCATTTTTGTCGAATATCAGCAGCTATTTGGTAAAAAACTTGTAAAGCCATTGGTTCATAAGCTTGATATTCTAAACAAATTACCCCTTTTCCTCCTGTTTGGTTGCGAACTGTACCGCTCATAATGATAATTGCACCATTACTCGGATCATCAGCTTTGGAATAAATATCTGTCAAAGATAATGGTGCAAAATTAATTGCAAAACAATCTTTAATGTGAGGTTTTACGACGGTAATTAAGGTAGACATAATACCTGAGTTAATGTTTGTTAGCTATAAATTTGTGGGAATTATTTAGAATAATATTGACAGTTAAATCGATTTTTTGCAATTTAGTAAATACTATTGAATCTTAATCTTTCAGTCTCTCTCTTTTACCCAAATAGCTAAACCTCCACCTCTACCTCTAGCAGCAATAAAATCCTCAGTGACTAAAAAGAAGGCAAAGAATGGTAATTTTGAAATTGATGTATCATAAAAATTACTTGCTTGAGTTTTGCTACCGCGAATATTCCCATCATATACAATCCGATTAAATAAGCTAATTGTTATATGATGAAAATCAAAACATAAAATATTTTTCTTCTCTAAATATCGACATAAGCCAGATAATTTGAGCAACAAGAAACCCACTTGAATTTGATTGGTAATTTCTCCTTTATTACTAGAAGCATCTGAAGCAGTAAAAGAAATTGATGCTGGAATTAATTTTGGGAGATAAAAACCTTTCCCTAAAATAATTCCACCACGCTTCTGCGCTTTGCGAGTGCCTGTAGCAAAACACAACTGCCATTTTCCTAAAAGTGATGTAAATGAATATGTTAATCGTTGCTTTTTAGCTATTTTTTCTGATTGAATGAGTGCATCGACAACTTGATTTTTATCGGGTTTATTTTGGGCATTTTCTCGATATGCATTTACTAATTCTGTCAGTTCAATCATAAAATTAAAATCAGATAATATTCATTTGCCTTACCTAAACTACAGTTGAGCAGAATAAGACTACATCTAATTGTAATATAATACAAGGCATACTTTAGATGATTTGATAATTATTATGCTTCAGTTTCAACCGCCTGGATTTGGTCAAAAGGCAGTACAAACATCACTAGGAAAAATGGTTTACTATACTCAAACCAGCACGCCTTGGTTGATATCTCAACTAGAAAAGTCGAATTTACCACCATTAATTTTTCTTCATAATTTTGGTGGTGGAGCATCAGCCTATGAATGGTCAAAAGTTTATCCTGCATTTGCCACAACACACCTTATTTTAGCACCCGATTTAATTGGTTGGGGAGATTCAGCACATCCTATGCGAGATTATCAAATTAATGATTATTTAACAGTAATTAGTGAATTTATTCATCAAACCTGCATTCCTCCCGTGACTATAGTTGCATCTTCCTTAACCGCAGCATTTATGATTCGTCTAGCGACTAATCAACCACATTTATGCAAACAACTATTTTTAGTATCTCCTTCAGGTTTTAATGATTTTGGTGAGGGTGCGGGTAGAAGATTACCCCTGGAAGTGATTAATACACCACTTTTAGATCAGATTATTTATACACTTGGTGCAGAAAATGAATTAGCTGTCAGTAATTTTTTGCAGCGTTTTTTGTTTGCAAAACCCGAACGAGTTACTCAAGAAATGGTGCAGGCTTATCTCAAATCCGCACAACAACCAAATGCCAAATTTTCGGCTTTAGCATTTCTACGGGGAAACCTTTATTTTGACTTGAGTTTATATATTAAACAATTAACAATTCCAACTATTATATATTGGGGTGAAAAGGCTCAATTTACTGACATTCAATTAGGCAAAAGATTAGCAAAACTAAATCCTAATGCTATTCAAAATTTTACCAACATACCTGACACAGGAATTTTGCCACATCTGGAGTCACCCTCTGTATTCATAGGCTTATTAATACAGGATTTAGATTGCAGAAAACCTACAACTAATTTTACTTGATGATAATTGCCGTAAATGTCATTACTAATTATGATGTTATTTTTGTGAATTGCTAGGATAAAAATTCTTAGGATTTCACTGCAAAAATTTTTGATAGACTTCTATTTTGTGATTTAGGCGTGATGCTAGGAAATTACTTGCATCTTTTAATGTCTCATAAATTAAAATTCCTTCGTCGCGATATTTGTTAATTTTTTCTTTTGTCCAATAATACGGTGGTACCTGCAAATTACTAATTCTATCTGCTAATTTGACCATCCATATTTCCTTTGCTTGTTCCTGAATGCGTTGCAAACTATCTTGCATTTGTAGAGATTTTTCCAGAGAATTATCTTTAGTTAAAGCAAGTACACCTTGAGCAACAACTTCTCCAAACTCATCGCTGATTTGTGCAAAACTTGTATTTGTATCTTCAATTGTATCATGTAAAATAGCTGCTTGAATGGCTAAATCACCATCGAAATTTTGTTCTATACTTAATGCCGCAATCACTTCCATCGTCACAAAACTTAAGTGCATAATGTAAGGTATTTCAGAACCTGGTATAGTTTGTCCTTGATGTGCGATCGCAGCAAATTTGTATGCCTTGATATACTTTTCTTGTGACCAGTTTAAGTTCATTATTTCTGTTCCAATTTAGTCTTAAATACTAATTATCACTTGTATTTTTGATAAAATACACTCACATTTACTATCTTTACCAATGTCCTCTGCCTATCTTTTAATATCTCACGGAAGTCGCGATCCACGTCCAAATATTGCCATGCAACAACTGGCGCGAAAATTATCTGATTTATTACATGTTCGCCAGCGATCGCAGTTAGAAAATAGCATAATTAAGAATCAGATTGGTACGGCATATCTAGAATTGCAACTGCAACCTTTACACCGGCAAATTTGTGATTTTGCTAAACAAATTGTATCATCCCCACAACAACCCCTACAACTGAAGATTCTCCCTTTATTTCTACTTCTCGGAACGCACGTTATGGAAGATATTCCCGCAGAAATTGCATTAGCAAAGCAAGAATTAGCCAAGCAAATATTAGGAGAAAATATCATCATCGAACTACTCCCTTACTTGGGAAGTCATGCAAATTTAGGAAAATTAATTGCAACACAACTCATGACAATGCCCGCAGAAAAATATATTTTAATCGCCCATGGTAGCCGTCGTCCGGGTTTTCAAAAACCGATAGAAAAACTCATTTCCAATTTACAAGCATTAAACTTAGATGTCACTCCAGCATACTGGGCTGTTTCCCCAAATTTAGAATCGCAAGTCAGGGAATTAGTCGCCACTGGAAATCAACGAATTACAATTGCACCATATTTTCTCTTCCCAGGTGGTATTCCCGATGCGATCGCAACTACTGTAAAAAAGCTACAATTACAATTTCCTGGGGTAAGTTTAAATTTGACTGAGCCTTTAGGAATGTCTGCAAAATTTGCTGATTTAATTTGGGAATTACTATAAGTAAGTTGGGAATTAAGACGAAAATGAGCCGCACTGGGGATGAACAGCAACAGTTTATTGGCAAAGTGTATCTTGTTGGTGCGGGACCAGGTGATCCTGGTTTAATTACAGTTAAGGCGAAAGGATTGCTTGAATGTGCAGATGTTGTCATTTACGATGCTTTGGTGAGCGAAGCAATTTTGGCAATGATTAATCCCCTCGCTGAAAAAATTAATGCCGGAAAACGTAAAGGTCAGCATTCTTTGCTACAGGAAGAAACAACAGAATTACTGATACAAAAAGCACAAAAACATGCTGTCGTTGTCAGGTTAAAAGGCGGCGACCCCTTTATTTTTGGGCGTGGCGGCGAAGAAATGGAGGAACTCATGCAAGTTGGTGTGGCAGTAGAGGTTGTGCCGGGAATTACATCAGGTATTGCTGCTCCTGCCTATGCTGGGATTCCCCTCACTCATCGGTTATATAGCTCCTCCGTCACTTTTGTGACTGGACATGAAGCCGCAGGCAAATACCGTCCCGCAGTCAATTGGCAAGCAGTTGCCCAAGGTTCAGAAACAATTGTGATTTACATGGGAGTTCACAATTTGGCTTATATAGTCGATGAATTAACCCAGGCAGGTTTGAGTCCAGAAACTCCCATCGCCTTGGTAAGATGGGGTACAAGACCCGAACAAGAAGAATTGATTGGAGAATTGGCGACAATAGTCGAAAAAGTCGAAACAGTCGGATTTCGTGCCCCTGCGATCGTGATTATTGGGTCAGTAGTGAAAATGCATGGGATTTTATCGGGATTGCAATGTCATTAACAAATGTTGATTAACATTGTGGAGTTATGGAGCCATTAATAATTTTCAGGCACTCCAAAATAATTTAGCTGGTGTCTCCATTTCTCTGAAAATTCAGACTTAGATGTTTAACTAGCCATGATTACTTCGCCATATTTACATTCCCAAGAACCTGGCAAAAACATTTGGTAATGGCAACACAATTAAAACCAATACAGCCATTGTCACAATACCCAAAATATCGCGCTTATTATCCAGTTCTGTAATATCGTTTAATGCCGGTTCACTGACTAAGGGAATAAACAACAAAATTATTGCCCAGAGGAAGAAACCAGGCTGTACTAAGCAGAGTAATAGCAACAATAAACGTGCTATTTGACCAATAACAATTGCATTCCTCTGACCAAACATTGCATGAATAATTCGACCACCATCTAATTGTCCCACAGGTATCAAATTTAATGCCGTCACCACCAATCCCAGTAAGCCAGCAAAAGCAACAGGATGTAAATCGATCGCAGATTTTATAGTTAACTGACTACCCAAAACTAACTTTGCGATTAAGGCGAGTAAAATCGAATATTTGGGATTGAGAACTGTAATTGACTGGGAATTTAATAACCCGGATTGTTCAGGCAGAGGAACTACTGTTGATTGCGTCAGTCCCCAAAATAGTAAAGGTAAAGTCGCAATTAACCCGGCAATCGGTCCAGCAATACTAATATCGAATAATGCTTTACGATTGGGTAAGGGACTTCGCATTTGAATAAAAGCGCCAAATGTTCCTAGGAAGAAAGGCATGGGAATAAAATAGGGTAGGGTCACGCGAACTTTATTGCGTCTGGCTGTGAAATAATGACCGAGTTCATGTAAGCCCAAAATAGTCATAAATGCGAATGCGTAGGGCAATCCTTGCCAGAAAAGCCCTGGTTCTGCTTGCAATTGCTTCGGCTGAATCCCGGCAACTTCTAAAGCCCCTATGAGGGTTGTCGTTAGTAGTGTTGCTAATAGTAGCAAAAGTGCTAATCCTGGTCGTGTTAATTTTTCGGAACTGCGATACTGATATTTAGCCAGTTCTGTATTCGGTACAAGGACAAAGAAAGGTTTTCCATTTAAGCCCTCTTGGAACATAACCAAAAAGCGATCGCCAAATTGTGTTTCTACATTCTCTTTAATTGTTTCGTAAGCTGCCGTTGCCTCAGCACGTAACTGTCCCCGGCAAATAATAGCCTGCGGTCGATAGTCAATATTTTGTAGGTAGTATACTGACCAAGGAAAACAGTTTCGCAGTTGAGTTTCTTCCGATGCTTCAATCGGACGTACTGGAACTGCTTCCGTAACTGGATGATTAACTGCTGCGGATTCTGGTGTAGCTACTTCAGTCTGCTTTCCAGTTAACTCCGTTCGTCGCCCCTTCTGAAATAATATCCAGTATACAATTGGACAAATAATCAAGGGTCCAATCATTAAAGCCTGTGGAGGGCGTACATTTTGACCATTGATAGCTGTCCATGCTGTCCACAACAAGGCTGGAGTCATCAACACAAGCCACAATAACCAAACTGGGGTTTTCGTGATTTGAGCGACGCTGCGCTGCACCATCAAGTAAGTAATAATTCCTAGTAACAGGAGAAACCAAAATTCCATGTTATCTGCGTGTATTTTGAAACAAACGTTTTATCTGATTGCGGATTTTAGATTTTAGATGGCAAAATGCTTAAGTAAAATTAAGTTTTTGCGAAAATCAATTGATGACTGCTAAGAATCTGATTTGACAAAATTGTTTTAATACCTAAATTTGGGATAGTGGATATAAACTGTGATGTATACTCAGGCTTATTTTTCCCATTTTCTCGCCAAAATTGGCTATCTATTAAATTCTCAAGCTGAAAATTTCAGCTTACACCTTCAGCTTTGTTCTCAGGTTTTAAAACTTGATTTTTAAAACTTTAAGATGTTTACCATACCAATAATGGATTACTGCACAGAAGCAAGTAAAGTGAAGTCAAAAGGAAAACATATTAGTCTATAAGTTTCTATTTTTACGCCTTTTTCCTCTTCTTTTTCACTAAAAAGTAAATTATTTTTCCTGTTCTTTCTCGCTAATTCACAACTCCTCAATATCTACTTTTCCCATGTGCCCTCTAAATCAACCGCCAACTCCCACAAATAAGCAGCCACGGGTTGTACTCGATCGCATTTTTGCCTTTCCACCAAATCGGGACACACTGGGAGGAACTGCTTATTTCATTGTCGGAAATGAAGGCAATATCCTGATCGATTGTCCGGCTGGGGACAATATAAACCAGGATTTTATCAGATTGCATGGCGGTGTTCGCTGGTTATTTATCACCCATCGTGGCGCTATTGGCAAAACCCCCGAACTTCAACAAGCTTTCAATTGTGAAGTTGTGATTCAGGAACACGAGGCTTATTTATTACCTGGACTAACTGTAACTACTTTTAGTCACGAATTAAAATTAAATGCGATCGCCCAGTTGATCTGGACACCAGGGCATTCTCCTGGCTCTTCTTGCCTCTACTATAACGATTTTGGCGGTGTATTGTTCACCGGCAGACATATACTCCCTAATCTCCAAGGTGAGGCTATGCCCATCCGAACTGCCAAAACCTTTCACTGGCTTCGTCAACTCAAAAGCCTCAATTTAATCCTCGAAAAATTTTCACCCACAACACTTTCATACATCTGTCCTGGAGCCAATACTGGTTTTCTCCGAGGACAGCGCTTGATTGATAATGCTTATTTAGACCTCAAAAATTTTCAGGGCTGAGTAGGCATCAATTTAGTTTATTAGTGATGGGGATTTTTCCGGTGCTTCAGACACTACCAACAACAACCGCTTGCTTCTCTAACAATTCAAGTGCCGCCTGATACTGCGCGTCCGCTTCGGTAGCAACTTGGTCACGAGTGATTTGTTTTGATGGTATTGTTCGATCTGGCTGAATACCGAGCTTGTTGATATCACGGTGGTGTGGTGTCTCATATTTAGCGATAGTTACAGCCAAACCGGAACCGTCGGAAAGTTCAAAAAGTGACTGAATTAAGCCTTTACCAAATGTTGTTTCACCAACTAAATTTGCCCGACCATTGTCTTGTAAAGCACCTGCGAGTATTTCGCTGGCACTGGCTGTACCCTTATTAACTAAAATTACTAATGGGTCATTGGTAAGAGCTGAACCAAGAGCTTCAAAACTACCTTGAATGCCTTGACGATTAACAGTGTAAACAATAGTACCAGAATCAAGCCAGAGACGGGCAATTTCAATCCCCGCTTGTAATAAACCACCAGGATTATTCCGCAAATCCAGAATGTAGGCATTTGCACCTTTTTTTTCTAGATTCGCGATCGCTCGTGCCAATTCCAGAGGCGCATTCGCGTTAAACTGAGTCAGACGCAAATAGCCAACCGATTTTCCTTGAGTAGCAGGACGCAGTTCGGCGATGACGGGATTAAGTTCAATGCGATCGCGTTTCAATTGGAATTGTCGAGGAGTTGTTTCCCCATCCCGTTCAACTACAAGTGTGACAATACTACCTATCGGACCACGCATTTTCGCTGCGGCTTCATCCAGAGTCAATTTCTCAGTTAATGTACCCTCAATTTGAATAATGCGATCGCGTGGTTGAATTCCCGCCTTATCTGCCGGAGAACCCGCGATGGGAGCAACAACTTCTAATTTTCCACTTTCCCCATTCAAGGCAATTTGCAAGCCAACCCCAGTTAATTCCCCAGAAGTATTCACCTGTAGACTACGATACTGCTCTGGGTCTAAAAAACGGGTAAAAGGGTCATCCAAGCTTTTGAGCATTTTTTGAATTGCTGTATATGCTGCTTGCTGGTCGCTAATCGGTTTTTGTAAAATCTGTTGTCTTACAGCAGCCCAGTTCTGATGATTAAATGTTTCATCAAGATAGGCACGATTGACAATTCGCCAAACCTCTGAAACTAATTTTTGCTCATCTGTCAACGCGATCGCACTTTGGCAAAAACCAGCAAAACCGAACCAAAAAGCCAATACCAGTGCGAATACAACCCGAAAAAATTTTTTCTGCATGAAGCTCCGAACCCAATTTCACTTTCAACCCAAATTCACAAGTGACAACGCAGTTAACCTGCCGTTGGATGAAATCTATCTCTTGATTATGTTACTTTTTTTATAGAAGTGATGCATTTTCTCATCTTACGGGCAACCAACGGATACTTTGTACATCCCTTCTCATAAACGCTAGAATCTACTTTGTGTCTATCATCCCTCAAGATTGGGTGCAAAGAAAACGCAATACATACCACTTTTGCAGAGTGTTAAGATTCTTAAAAACTCTTAGCACTAATACTGCTTCATCGCTAACAAGCGAACCTCTATAAGTTAAAATCCCAAAATCACGCCCGAAATAGCGGTCATTGGGATATCTATCAACCGCAATCGATTTTTAGGAAAAGCGAGATTGTATGGCTAACGTTTACGACTGGTTCGAGGAGCGCTTGGAGATTCAAGCTCTGGCTGATGATGTCACCAGCAAATATGTACCTCCTCACGTCAACATTTTTTATTGTCTGGGTGGAATTACTCTGACATGCTTCCTCATTCAGTTTGCAACTGGATTTGCGATGACCTTCTACTACAAGCCAACTGTTACAGAAGCTTATTCTTCTGTGCAATACATTATGAACGAAGTTAACTTCGGTTGGCTAATTCGTTCTATCCACCGTTGGTCTGCCAGCATGATGGTGTTGATGATGATTTTGCACGTTTTCCGCGTGTACCTCACTGGTGGTTTCAAAAAGCCTCGCGAATTAACTTGGGTTAGTGGCGTTGTTCTCGCTGTAATCACTGTATCTTTTGGTGTGACTGGCTACTCCCTACCTTGGGATCAAGTTGGCTACTGGGCTGTGAAAATCGTCAGTGGTGTACCTGAAGCTATTCCTGTAGTCGGTGTCTTAATGGCTGACCTACTTCGTGGTGGTTCCAGTGTTGGACAAGCAACTCTCACCCGTTACTACAGTGCCCACACCTTTGTATTACCTTGGTTAATTGCTGTATTCATGCTGCTCCACTTCTTGATGATTCGCAAGCAAGGTATTTCGGGTCCGTTGTAATGTTTTTGTTTTCGCTGCAATTATGGCGAAATTCCCACAAAGCTGACAAATATTTCAGTTACAAGAGAATTAGTTTGCTTTAAACTTAAATAACATGTCCCTTGATTATCGTCGTGAAGATTAAGTGACAGGTAATAAAAAAGCAAATTAATACTTGTAACTTCAGCTACAAGCTGTAAAAAAAAGATGCGATCGCCATCTACAAAAAATCACAGCTTTTCAGAGAGTAATAGTAGCCATCAGCAAAATGGCTCTAACCACGAATGCTTTAACTTCACCTCAGTCGGAGAGCATATTTAAAAATGGGAACACAAAAGAAACCCGATCTAACCGATCCCAGTTTAAGAGAGAAACTAGCCAAAGGCATGGGTCACAACTACTATGGTGAACCAGCATGGCCTAATGACCTACTGTATATCTTCCCAGTAGTAATTATGGGTTCCTTTGCTTGTATCGTCGCCCTGGCTGTATTAGACCCGGCGATGAATGGCGAACCCGCAAATCCGTTTGCAACACCACTGGAAATTTTACCTGAGTGGTATTTATATCCTGTATTCCAAATCTTGCGTACAGTCCCTAACAAGTTGTTGGGCGTGTTCTTGATGGCTTCGGTTCCCTTGGGACTAATCCTGGTTCCTTTCATCGAAAACGTCAATAAGTTCCAAAATCCCTTCCGTCGTCCAGTCGCAACCGCAGTATTTCTGTTTGGGACTTTGGTGACACTATGGTTGGGTATTGGTGCTACTTTCCCAATCGATAAATCTTTGACCTTGGGACTTTTCTAATCGGACTGTTTTTATTAAAGTCTCCATAGAGTGATTTGATGCCTGTGAGTTTCAAGAGTCAGTGCTATTTTGTATTGTTCTTGAATATTCAACAGGCATCAATTTTAATTTTTTTCGGTCTGTAGATTTTAAATTTTGGGGTTAAAATTCATTATTAAGTGCTTTTTCGGTAGCGTTAAATGAAAATACATGTGGTAACTTGGTTTCAAATCCAACTGCATCAGACCTGTTAAGAAGTTATAAGAATATATTTTCTTCTGCTGATTCATTCAGTCTACTTGCACCTGTGATTGCTTCACTTCCCCCTATTATTTTTAAGTTCCAGGTCAATGCTTAGCATAATGCAGCAAGACCATCTAACGGTTAAGAGCGAGCTAAAGCTTCTAAACCAAGTGCAACAATGGTTTGAGCAATTTTGTCTAAAATACTTGTCGCAATTAGGCTGGTCAGAGAGCCAACTTTATCAGCTTAACTTAGCGTTGGCAGAAGGTTTTACCAACGCAGTTCGTCATGCTCATCACGCCTTACCACCAGAAACAACTATCGACATTGACTTATTCTTGTGGAAAGATCGCCTCGAAATCAGAATTTGGGATCGTGGTAAACCATTTAATCCAGATGCGATCGCTGAACCAGAACCTGGTACTCTTCAAGTCGGCGGATACGGCTGGTTTTTGTTGCGTCGTTTAGCTGATCGTGTTGTTTACGAGCGCTCTGTTGATGACAGAAATTGTCTGTTGATTGTTAAGTATGGTTTACAAGGTCATTAAATATTTATTTTTCTTCACCACCAGCATATTATTTATTTTGTATAAAATATTTCATTCTTTCAGTAATCATCACATTCTCGTCACGATGTTTGCTTGCTATTATGTAAGTATATTACGTAAATAATTTGTATTATAAATTATCAGTAATTATAGTTTTATTTTTATTGTTCATCATAAATAGTTCGATATTGGGTTGTATTTATCCGCTTTATGGACAGTAATGTAGAAAAAATATGCTTAAAAAAAGTCCGAACCGAGGTAAAAGTTATTTAGTATCAAAAACAACCAAGCGAGCCAATGACGTTTTTGTTTTTCTGGAAATTTTTTCACGCGAGGGTGGAATCCAGTCCTATGTCAAAGATGTTTTTCAATCGTATTTAGCGTTGCCGACCAATTGTGATGCAGAAGTATTTATCCTACGGGATGCACGTAGTTGTCAAAATCCCTTTGAGTCCGATGATCGCTTAAGATTTAACTATTTTAAAACTAGCTCTCCTCAAGTCGGACGAATGCGAATGGCAACAGCTTTATTCGCATATTTGGTGCAGAATCGCCCTCAGCATGTTTATTGCGGACATGTTAACCTTGCCCCTTTGGTGGGGGTCTTTTGCCAAAATTTGGGGATTCCCTACACAGTCATGACCCATGGTAAGGAAGTGTGGGCACCATTGCCAAATATAACCAAAAATAGTCTACAAAAAGCTGATCGTATTTGGGCAGTGAGTCGGTATACCCGTGATATTGCCAGCACGGTTAATCAACTTAACCCCCAAAGAATTAATATTTTGCCCTGTGCAGTAAATGGTAATTATTTCACCCCTGGCGCAAAATCAGCAGTGTTGTTAAAGCGTTATGGGTTGAATCAATCCCAACAGGTTTTGATGACGGTAGCGCGGTTATGGTCGGGTGATATTTATAAAGGAGTGGATATTACCATTCAAGCTTTACCCCAAATAGCCCAAGCTTTTCCCGATGTGAGATATTTAGTTATTGGTAGGGGTGATGATTTACCTCGGTTGCAGCAATTAGCAGAAAATTGTGGTGTGAGCGATCGCGTTGTCTTTGCCGGATTTGTGCCCACCGAAGAACTCGTAGAACATTATCGTCTCGCAGATGCTTACATTATGCCCTCACAAGAGGGGTTTGGGATTGTCTACTTAGAAGCAATGGCTTGTGGTGTGCCTGTTTTAGCAGGTGATAATGATGGTTCTGCTGACCCGCTTCAAAATAGTCGTCTTGGTTGGAGAGTTCCTCACCGCGACATAGAGGCGGTTGCCAAAGGATGTATCGAAATACTCACCGGTAATGACCAACGCTGTAATGGGCAATGGCTACGGGAAGAAGTGATTTCCCATTTTGGTTTTGCTGCTTTCCAAGCTAGATTACAAGAACAATTTTTAGCTCCTCCACAAGCACGGAGAGGTAGAAAGTAAGAGTTTGCAGTCAGAGATTTGCAAATAATACCAATTCTCCAAAAAAAAGTAACAGATGGTGACGCAGGGAGGCGGAGATGGAGAGCTTACGCAAAGAAACCCGGTTACTATGCAAAATCGTTGTTTTGACGACCAGATATCGACGAAGAAACAGGGTTTCTGGCTTCACGTGTGTAAGTCCTAATTTTATGTGTTGCCAGATTTTGGAGATTTTATACTTCAATTCAGGTGCGCTAAAAAATTTACTACCAAAATCGCTATCCTAAAAAGGAGAGCAAGACATAGTAAGTAGATATTGATAAAATGAGCCTTAAATCTTTTCAGTTCCAGTTAGCAAATCTTCGCCCTTGGTTGACTCTATTCGTCGTCGTTTGGTTACTAGGGTCACTTGGTTTGGGGTGGTTAGTCAATTCGTTGTTGATTCTGGTCGGATTAATCTTTTTAGTGCCAATAATTGGCTTTTTTGGTTTCCGTTGGTGGTTGCAACAAAATTTAGTAACAGATAAATGTCCGGCGTGCGGGTTTGAACTTCCAGGCTTCAAAAACAGGGAACTCCAATGTCCGAATTGTGGTGAGGTGCTATCGGTACAAGATGGTCATTTTCAGCGTGTAGCACCGGAAGGGACTATCGATGTCAAGGCTGTCGAAATCCCGACGAATGTTTTGGAAGAGTAGAGGAAGGAAAAGGCGGATCAGAAAATGAGGAGATAGGAAGACTATAAGTAGGGCTTGCTGTGCAAATTTTTATTTCCGCATCTTCTCCTTTTCCCCTGCTTCAGCAATTACTTCTTTTGTTGGGAAATAGATAAGGTATAGTTATGCTGTCCTTGAGAGAGTTCGCCTACGGATAGGGAGTAAATCCCTGCCTTCCAAAAACCCGTCATTTCTGGCTTACCTCCGGAGTAATTATCGGCTAGTACACAATATTTGCCCCCAGGTCCATCTATCAGTAAAGTTGGTTGTCCAGAGCCTCCAACATTTTCTACTGCTACTCGTAAATATGGTAAGGATTCGGTGACTTCAATCACGTGACTTGGGGCAGATGGAATATTGCCACAATTGCTTTTATTGCTGCCTCCAGACTTTCCGGTTAAGGTAATTGGGTCTGGCTGAAAATTTGGGCTAATTTTTACTTGTTGGGCATTGACTAAATGAGCCGAGGAGACAAGAATACCCATCGCCAAGCCAGTGGGAACAAACAGAGATTTTAAAAAGATGTGAATTTTCATATTTACTTTCCACGAGATGCCGCAATTCCCGACTATTTTCAGCGATGTTGAGATAATTATCTTAGTTTTTAAGACGAAAACAATTATATTTTAGTTCCATAATATTTCCAGGAAACTTGTAAATATACTTACTTATTTTTTGATGAAAATAGTATATTCGGAAACGCAGTAGTCAGTGTCTAAAACTAGTCATGACTTTCCGTGTCAACTGGCAAAACTAGAAACAGGGGCTACCGTCAGATTAATGGTGTAGTGGCAATGCAAATCGCCGTATTTTCGGCTGGTTTAATCATCATTTTCCGATCGCAGGTGTTATATTTGGCTTTGCCATGCTGCCAGGGATTTACCAATTGATTGTTGCAGCTATGAGTGTGTTTTTATTTGCAGGATTGGCATGGGTAGGATATAAATTTTTTGTACCCCTTCGCTAGGTTTATTTGTCATGGTTTACTACTAACTAGAAAAGGCAGATAACACATGGCAAACTTAAGTATCTCGTTGTAAACTGAATGGTTTATTTTTAATTGCCTTTTCCGGCACAGACATGAGTATTTCCATATTTAAAGTTAAAGATTAAGGACACTCGATAATGACAACCCCAATTGCGAGGAGAAGTACAAATCCATCACAGCGATCGCAACAACAGCCAAATGGGCAGGCGAATTCTATGTCTTTAGTAACTCGGCGTTTGGCAGCATGGACTACAGAAATTGCTCTAATTGCGGTGAGTGGCTTGGTTCCCTATGGGATTGGTGTTTTTGCCAATAACCACGGTGAGTTGAGTCGATCTCCCCTAAACCCCCTATTGGGACTGGTTGAACGTGAAGTTGCCCGTCCCCTGGCATTACCAATAGCTTATGGTACTCGTAATGTTTCTTGGTTAACTAATTTTCTCTGGACGGTGGGAGCCATTGCCCCCTTGACGCTTTCATGTTGGCAATTATATTTACTTGCCAAAACTGGTAGTACAATCCCCAAGCGTTGGTTTGCGGTGCGGGTTGTGTCTGAAACTGGAACAGCACCCGGTATTCTGGCGGTTTTGGTGCGGGAAGGGGTAGGGCGTTGGGGTGTACCCATGTCAGTTGCCTATATTTTGTGGCGCTACAGTCCGACTTTCCCGAATTTATTTGTGTTGGCGGGTTTGGCAGCAATCACACTGTTAGGTGAGGGTTTGGGGTTTCCGCGTTGGCGTTCAAGGCGCGCTTTACATGATCGCCTGGCTGGGACTTATACAATTGATGCAACACAGCCATTCACACCACCCCAAAGCCGGCGCACTCAGCCGTGGAACGAAGCTGACGAAGAAGCTGCGATCGCTTCCGTAGTTATGTCCCCAGAAACTATCCGTAAGTCTAATTTATGGCGGTGGATACGCCAAAATCCTAGCATTGCTCTGTTTGCGATGGCGCTAGTGAGTATGGTTGCAGTTTTAGGTACTTTGGTGGCGACTCAGGTATATATCCAGTCGCAGGAAAATTCTCGCGTTACCGAAGAAGGAAACCGCAAGCAATTTAGCGAACTTGAACAACGCTTGAAAAATAACTCCAATGCCACAGTTGAAGAACGCCAACGGATAATTATGGCGATTGGCACTTTAAATTATTCCCAATCCACCCAATTTTTAGTCGATTTGCTCGCAGAAGAAACAAATCCAATACTTCTAAACACAATTCAGCAAGCCTTGGTAAATGTTGGAGCAGATGCAATTCCCGACCTCAAACGCAAAAATCAACTCCTCACCAATGAAATTAATTCTCAGAATGGGGATGCTAGTCAACGGCAAGTACGACAACAGCAATTACAGGTCAACCAACAGGCAATTAATAAAATTTTGGCAGTTTACAGCAATCAATTAAAAAATATTGATCTGAATCGGGCGCAATTATCGCAAACGAATGCCAATGCCACAGCTTACTTTAATTTGCTTCTCGATAAAGCAGATTTATGGGGTGTGAATTTCAAAGGTGCTAACCTTGATCAAGCCAGCTTCAAAACTAGTCGTTTTCGCGGTCCTGGTGAAGATGGACGTTGGGATACCTATGATGATTGGGTTGCCGACTTAAGCCAAGCCCAAATGAAGCAAGCTAACTTCAGTGATGCCAACCTCAGTCGAGTTTTACTGAATAAGAGTAATTTGAGCCGCGCCACCCTTAATAAAGCCAATCTCACAGGGGCACGTTTAATTGGGACAAACCTCAGTAGCGCTCAATTAGTCGGGGCAGATTTACGCGGAGCCGTCTTAGAAAGTGCCAGCTTAACTGGTGCTGACATTAGTGAAGCAAAATTTACTGATGCGGAATTATACGGTGCTAAATTTGGACGAGCGATCGCCATTGGTACGCAACTTTCCTATGCCAATCTGACGAAAACTGACTGGCAAGCTGCCGATTTATCCGGTGCTTACTTAAACCACGCGAACCTCACCAGTGCCAACCTCAACGCCACTCGGTTGTCGCGGGCAATTTTACGTTCTGCTAACCTCGAAAATAGCAACTTACGCAACGCCGATTTAAGCCTTACGGACTTACAAGGTGCAAATGTTGCCGGGGCTGACTTCCAAGGTGCAATTCTTTCTCCAGGAGGACAAGACTCCTCGGAGGATTTTGTCCAGAAACCTCAACTTGGCGCACAATCTGCCGTAGTTAAAGGTGTAGATTTTACCTTTGCTAAGGGTTTAGACCCCAAACAATTAGCTTACATTTGTACTCAAGGTGGCATTCATCCCCGATGTCCGTAGTATAAATGAGGATAGGCGGTGGGGGAAATTTCGTAATTTTCAGACCCATTGCCCAATCCAAAATCCACAATTATTGTGAGGAGTCAGGACGTGAACTATCTCAATCAACATCTGAAATCTTTAACATCCCTCATCATCGCAACTGTAATTTTAAGTGCGACACAATTCTCCAAACCCGCCCAAGCACAGGTTGCTTATGGTAGCTATGTTGGTGTTGGTCCATCTATAGGTTTATCTGATGGCGTTCAAGTTGGGGGTGTGTTAGCAGTTCGTTACAAATTGTTGGAATCACCCGTTTCTTTTCGCGCTCAAGCTTTGGTAGGTAAAAGTACAGCTGTAGTGCCAACGGTTTCCTACGATATTCCTCTCAACTGGCAAACCGATGCTTATATTGGTGCGGGATTGGTACTGGCTGGGGGTGATGATCCTTCACCAGTGGGGAATAAAATTGCTTTTGCTCTCCAACCTGGTGTTGATTACAGTGTACCTGGTAGCAACACTGTCATTTTTGGGAACGCAATTATTGCCTTTGATGCTTTTCGTGACGGTGGTGGCACGGCGCTGTCATTACAGGGTGGGGTAGGCTTACGGTTTTAATTTGAGGGTATGAATTTTTGTCTTTAACCTTAGGGAATTTGCATACAGGTTATTTGAAGCTTGATTAATTTTGATTTTCACGAAAAAACAGTGCTGGTTACGGGCGCTTCGCGAGGAATTGGCAAAGCGATCGCATCTGCTTTTGCCTCTGCAAATGCCCGTGTAGCCATCCATTATCATCAGCAACGTCAGCTTGCAGAAAGTTTCCGGGATTCTTTAGCCAGTAACAGACATATTGTCGTGGGTGCAGACCTGACTAATGCTGTGGCGATCGCCGAGATGGTTGATTATATCATTGCTGAGTTTGGACAGATTGATATTTTGGTGAATAATGCTGGTATTTACGTAGAACATCCCCTCAGCAGTACCAGTTATGCAGATTGGCAAGCTATTTGGCAGTGCAGTTTAAATACAAACCTCTTGGGGGCAGTAAACCTAGCTTATTGTGTTGCTCAATACATGATTCAGCGACAAAGCGGACGCATTATTAATATTACTTCCCGGGGTGCTTTTCGCGGCGAACCCACAGCCACAGCCTATGGAGCCAGTAAAGCTGCCCTCAATTCTTTTAGTCAGTCCCTAGCACAGCACTTAGCACCACACAATATTTGCGTGACAGCAGTTGCTCCTGGGTACGTAGAAACCGATATGACAAGTGAACTTTTAGCGAGTGCGGCAGGAGATACGATTCGCCAGCAAAGTCCCTTAAATCGAGTAGCAAAACCGGAGGAAATCGCCCAAACTGTCTTATTTTTAGCTTCCCCCGGTTCAGAATTTCTCACAGGTTCTATTGTTGATGTCAATGGAGCCAGTTATTTAAGGTCTTAGTTCGGCGCTCACGTAAAATACCTGGGAGTTTGGAAGCCCTGCGGCTTCAGCCCAGGGGTGCGATTCGTTGGGTAGAAACTAACCTTGAAAAGGGTGGAGGATTACCCGCAAAGTTACTAAGTAACTTTAACAATTTGATAGTCATGTGGGTGAGGTTTGAAACCAAGTCCCATCCTCCAGGTGCAGGAGTGAAAGCACACAGAGCGCAGTCTAGAACTGTGTCCCCCAAGGTAGCGACTAGCCATCAATCCTTGAAGCGGGGGTGAAAGGTGTTAAATACTGGAAGCCTAATCTGGTATACATCAAGCAGGAGTTCATGAGTAGGAATACGAAGGTATGTTTGAACCATCGTCAGGAATAACCAGCGTAATCAGGCTGAAACGCTGGGAGTCCCAAAAGGGCAAGGATAATGGGGAGTTGGCAAGGTCCTGGGTGTCCAACAAGCACTTCCTCTAAACCCGGTGGATAGTACCGCTCTAAAAACTCAAACAATGACTATTAGAAACGAAGTAACCTCTCGTATGTTCTCAATCTTCAATAATTGAGTAGGTGCTAACTAATACTACGAGTAGTCAAGATTGATTCAAAAGCAAACGCCTCACTGTAATGGTGAGGATAGGCAGACAGAATCACGGTGATTTGGAAGATGAAGTTTCCAGTAGCAGTAAATATGTCTAATACGAGTTTTAAGACTACGGTGGAATGGCGCTCTATCAACTGGCGAAAGCTGGAGCGTAGAGTGTATAAGCTGCAAAAGAGAATTTATCGAGCCTCTCAACGTGGCGATGTAAAAGCATATCGCAGACTCCAAAAAACCTTGATGAATTCTTGGTCAGCAAGAGCATTAGCGGTTCGTAGAGTTACCCAGGATAATAAAGGGAAAAAGACGGCTGGTGTGGATGGTGTTAAGTCGCTGACCCCAAAACAACGCCTAACCCTAATCGATAAACTAAAACTGGGTTCTAAGGTTAACCCGACCAGGCGTGTATGGATTCCCAAGCCTGGAAAGGATGAGAAAAGACCTTTAGGTATACCTACAATGAAAGACCGAGCCTTGCAAGCGCTCACCCTACAAGCCTTAGAGCCGGAATGGGAAGCGCGATTTGAACCTAACTCATATGGGTTCAGAGCCGGAAGGTCATGTCATGATGCAATCGAGGCAATATTTAACTGTATCAGGTATAAACCAAAATTTGTGCTTGATGCTGATATAGCAAGTTGTTTTGACCGCATCGACCATGAGGCACTGCTTAAAAAACTAAACACATTCCCTACCATTCGCCGTCAAATACGAGCTTGGTTGAAAGCGGGGGTAATGGACGGTAAGCAGTTGTTTCCAACATCGGAGGGAACGCCCCAAGGCGGAACTACTTCGCCACTTTTGGCAAATATTGCCCTCCACGGCATGGAAAACCGAATCAAACAAGCCTTTCCAAAAGGTACAATCCTCAAAAAAGGTAAATATTCTGGTTATCAACCAGGAGCCATGTTGATTAGGTATGCCGACGACCTGGTAATTCTTCATGAAGATATAACCGTCGTCCAAAAATGCCGGGAAATAATGTCCGAATGGTTAAAAGACTATGGCTTGGAATTAAAGCCTAGTAAAACAAGATTGATACATACCCTATCAAAATATGAAGGGCAAAAACCAGGATTTGATTTTCTTGGTTTTAATATACGTCAATTCCCCAAAGGAAAACACCATACAGGTAAAAATACCAAAGGGGAAAAGCTAGGCTTTAAAACCATCATCACCCCAAGTCAAGAAAAAGTTAAGGCACATTATGACCATTTGGCTCGTGTAATTGATGCTCATAAAGCAGCACCTCAAGCGGCGCTCATTAAACAACTAAACCCGATTATTCGGGGTTGGGCTAATTACTTTGCAACTGTCATAAGCAAGGAAATCTATGCATTTTTAGACAACCTGGTTTACTTAAAACTCGTCTCTTGGGCAAAATTCCGCCACCCAAAAAAATCATGCTTTTGGGTGTCAAAGAAATATTGGCACCCGATAGACGGTGATAATTGGGTATTCGCAACCAAGGAAGCAGGAGAAAACCCACTGAGGTTACTTGACCATACCCGCATTAAAATAGCGCGGCATATAAAGGTTACTGGCGCTGCTTCCCCATACGATGGGAATTTGATTTATTGGAGTACAAGAATGGGTAACAACCCAGAAATGCCCAAAAGGGTGGCTTCACTCTTGAAATGGCAAAAAGGGAAATGTGCCTACTGTGGTTTGTTCTTCCGTGAAAACGATGTGATGGAAATTGACCATATCATCCCCAAATCGCAAGGTGGAAAGGATGAGTATAAAAATTGGCAACTTCTACACAGACATTGCCACGACACAAAGACTGCTGATGATAGTAGTCCCGGCACTCAATCTGGTTGTAATAGTACCAAGCCTAAACCACCCTCCGAACTAAATTGGTTTTGGGAAGAGGATATGTTGGTAATGAGGTATACCTGACAAGTACCAATTCACTGAGGAGCCGTGTGAATTTAACGGTTCAAGCACGGTTTTGGAGAGCAGTGGTTCCCGTGAGGGAATCACTGACTTTACTAGGAAAAACGACTCGTGCAGATTTATCTGCATTCAAAAATGCTAAACTACTTGTAGCAAGTAGGAATAACCATCTACGTGATGAAACACCCTAGTAAGGTGAAATCCCTGATTTACCTCGTTCCTGAACAAGTTCAGCCCTGGGTAAACAAGCAATGGCAGGATGTTGAGCGTACCAAACTGGCATGGTGATGGACTCGGAACGCAACGAAATTTAAAAAGTAAGCGCAATTGCAGCATCTTTAAAGGTAGTTGTTTTGAGCGTCTAGGGGGATATTTGACTATCCCTTTTAAGCAAGTCTTAAAGAATCTGCCTCTCTTCAGAGGGCAGAGTGTCAAAACTCCAATTTTGAGACTGGATTACTTCATTGGTGGTGCTTCCGGGGCAATTGGTGTATCTGGCTGCCTTTGCTGACGTTGTAAATATTTACTCAGTAAATATGCTATTTCCCCACGTGTCATAGGTTGCAACGGTTTAATGTTCCCGCGAGCATCTGGAGTAATAAATCCCTCCGCAATGACTGTAGCTAAGGCTTTTCTTGCCCATGTGGGAATTAATGCTCTATCGGCGTATGGTGCTAAAATTTCATCAATTGTTTCATCAGGAAATTGGAAAACACCGTAAGCTTGAGCAAAAATTGCGATCGCCTCTGCTTTTGTCACTTGCTGATTGGGAAAAAATAAATTATCGCGATAACCCCGCATAATCGCGGTTTTGAGAACTATTTGAATATCATTAAAAGCCCAGTGGGAAGTTGGAACATCCGCAACAGCAATATTTTCTTTAGGTAAACCTTGGCGTTGATCGAGTTTAAACACTTTGACCATAATTACCGCTAATTCTGCCCGACTAATCATTCTTTCCGGGTAAAATTTGCCATCAGCGAAATTTCGCATCCAATTCGCTGCAATTACCTGGGCGATCGGATCAGAACTTTGTACAGCCACATTATCCGCAGCATACACCATGACTGGTAAGGTTTGTAATAAGGCAATCAAAGATAAAGTAGTGAAACAATTACGCATGATTTAAATTAATAACTAACAGACAATGACTCACGAGATTTTATACAGCACCTTGTCGGTATAGTTACACAGAATAAGTCCAAAACCAGGATTGACTCCTCACTTGTGTGTACACAGTAGAGTGGGAGAAAATTGACCTCAATCAATCAAAACGCCGCATAACATCAGCTATCAGTATTTAGCTTTTTCCAACTCCTATCTGATTCAGCATCTGCGTATTTCCGGTTTTTCTCATTACCCTGGTAACTACTGTATATTCAAAAACTACCTAATTACTTAAGACCAACTCGGAATAACTTCGTTCCTGAAAATACTTCCAGATGACGCATTGGGAATTATTCCCCCATTCCCTATTAACGGTAGGATATGGATTATAAACAATGGATAATCAGGAGTTTTTAAGATGAGCGCAGCAGCAGACCCAGTAAAGATAATGAAGGAAGAAGTGGGTAAAGCCGCAGCCGCTTTGGTGAAGTCGAATAGTATTGTTGGCTTGGGTACGGGTTCAACGACAGCCTATGCAATTCAATATATTGGAGAACGTCTCAAATCTGGCGAACTGGAAAATATTGTTGGGGTTCCCACTTCTTTTCAAGCAGAAGTTTTGGCAAAGCAGTATGGTATTCCTCTAGCTACACTCGATGCGATCGACCATATTGATATTGCCATTGATGGAGCAGATGAAGTTGACCCACAAAAAAATTTAATTAAGGGCGGTGGTGCAGCCCATACCCGCGAGAAGGTTGTAGATTATCTCGCTAACCAGTTTGTTGTCGTTGTTGATGGTGGTAAATTAGTCAATAAACTAGGTTCATCTTTTGCCGTTCCTGTCGAAGTTATCCCCATGGCAATGACACCCGTTATGAATGCCATTACCAAACTCGGTGGTAAACCCGAACTCCGTATGGGAGTCAAAAAGGCAGGACCAGTAATTACTGACCAGGGTAATATGGTGATTGATGTCAGATTTAATGATATTCCTGACCCAGTTAACCTCGAGAAAACACTGAATAATATTCCTGGTGTTTTGGAAAATGGAATTTTTGTTAATTGTGCGGATATCGTTTTAATTGGTGAAGTGATAGATGGGAAACCATCTGTGAGACAAATATAAATTTGCTCATAGGGCATTGGGCATGGAAATAGTAAATGCGAGTAGTTCTTTTCCCTTGTCCAATGCCCAATAGCTATTCATATGTCTAATATGTCTAATATGTCTTTTCATCAATATCTATGTGCCATAGGCGTTCCAGTTTCTCAATCCGGCGACGACGAGCCAGTATTCGATATTGTTTATAACCAATAACACTAATAAGTAAAACCATCGGAATCCCAACTATTAAATAGCCGGCGATACTATGAGTCGAAACTTTAGGTATCTCTCTGGAGTTGACTTCTATTGACTGATTTACTGGCTGTTCTGCTGAATTTCCTCGCATTGAAACCTCTATCAACTAATTAATGGTACAAACAAATACTTCAGTAGTTATCTCATCATTTCCTGATGACTAAAGATAAGTTTTTCTTGTTTCACAGGATATGTTTTTACAAGAATCTGAATCACCGAAATAACGTATGTAATCATGCAGCATTTGGTTAATTGTTGTCTCTGCCTGTAGAATAGAAAAATGGGAAAACAGACGCAAAAATAATTCATAAAAGAGTTATCAATGATGCAACTCGAAAAAATTAATCAGTAATTTCCTCGGCACAAAATAACTTTTTATCTTTTTTTATCGCTCTTGACTACACACCCTAAACCAGAATGTTATACATTCCCTGATGATATTTAAGTGAAATTAATTGAGGTGAAAGTGATTCAGAATTATAGATGCAAATCTATGGATGCATAATTTTGGAGTTAATACAAACGCATCATCACCAATGAGAGTATTTAATCTCCAGTAATCAATAATAACGTTATATTGAGCCAGAAGCGAAAGAAAAAGACATAATGCTTTACAGAAGATTTGGACGTACAGAACTACAAATGCCTATATTTTCCTGTGGGGGAATGCGGTATCAGTTCAAATGGCAAGATGTTCCGCAAGCAGAGGTTCCTAGTGATAACCAAGCCAACCTTGAAGCCACTATTCACCGTGCTTTGGCAGTTGGAATCAATCATATTGAAACTGCGCGTGGTTACGGTAGTTCAGAGATGCAGTTAGGTCAGGTCTTACCGACTTTACCACGGGAAAAATTAATTGTGCAAACCAAAGTTACTCCCAAAGCGAATCCAAAGGATTTTGAATATGAATTTGAGAAGTCTTTAGGGTATCTGAATCTGGATTACGTGGATTTGCTGTCAATTCACGGTATTAATCATCGTGAAACATTTGAGCAGACAATGTCTGCTGGTGGTTGTTTGGATGTAGCGCAGAAACTACAAGCACAGGGGAAAGTACGATTTATTGGTTTTTCTACTCATGGTGCTTGCGACATAATCATCAATACAATTGAGACGAATCAGTTTGATTATGTAAATTTACATTGGTACTACATTAATCAAAATAATTGGCGAGCTATTGAAGCGGCGACTCGCCATGATATGGGAGTATTTATTATTAGCCCCTCAGATAAAGGTGGTAAGTTATATAGCCCACCACCAAAGTTAGTAGAATTATGTAAACCATTGAGTCCGATGGTATTTAATGACTTGTTTTGTTTGAGTCATTCGCAAGTGCATACATTAAGTATAGGTGCAGCAAAAGCAAGTGATTTTGACGAACATTTACAAGTATTAGATTTACTAAATAATGCTGATGAAATTTTGCCGCCAATTTTAACTAAGTTAGAACAAGAATTGATTAATTTATGTGGTGAAGACTGGGCAAAAACTTGGCATGTAAATTTACCAACTTATGAACAAACTCCTGGCAATATCAATATTCATGTTATTTTATGGTTGAGAAATCTAGCTCTAACCTACGATATGCTAGACTACGCAAAAATGCGCTATAACCTGTTAGGAAATGGTAGCCATTGGTTTCCTGGAAATAAAAGCGATCGCCTTCAGGAAATCGATTTACGTCAATGCTTAAGTCAAAGCCCCCATGCTGATAAAATCCCTCAGATTTTAGCTGAAGCTCATCAATTGTTAGCTGGGGAAACTGTACAAAGATTATCGAGCAGTTAAAAAATATCGAGTATTATTTAATACTTGTTGGCAGTAAAAAAATAATTAGTCTGAATTTTGCTGAAAATTGGTAACTTTGAGTCTAAATCTTAGAAAATAAAAGTGACAGTATAAAAGCATAATCAAATTTTACATAGATGCCTATATCGTTATGAATTTAAATCGTCGCCATTTTTTAGGTTTACTGGGTGCTAGTACGGGTGCATTGCTGCTAAATAGTTGTACTTCATCGGAGAATATAATACCAACTGCTGGGAAAACCTTAACTGTTGCTCCGAATCCAGAAGATAGTCCCACAGCCAGTCCCACAGCCACAGAAAATAGTGCAGAAACACAAGGAGTAATCCAGCTACCACCTTTACCTTACGCATACGAAGCCTTGGAGCCACATATTGATGCAGCAACAATGCGGTTTCACCATGATAAGCACCACGCAACTTACGTCAAGAACCTGAATGCAGCTTTAGAAAAACACCCCAAACTCAAAAATATTAGTGTCGAAGAAATGGTGCGAAATCTCAACAGCGTACCCGAAGATGTCCGCAATGTAGTCCGTAATAACGGCGGTGGGCATATTAATCATGCGATGTTTTGGCGGATTATGAAACCAAATGGTGGCGGAGAACCGACAGGTGCAATTGCCCCAGCTATTCAAGAAAATTTCGGTAGTTTCGCCAACTTCAAGAAGCGCTTCAATGAAGAAGGCAGCAAGCGTTTTGGGAGTGGTTGGGTATGGCTAGTTCGAGATCAAAATGGCAAACTCGAAGTCGTCAGCACCGCCAACCAGGATAGTCCCCTTGCTGCTGGTAAATACCCCATCATGGGTAATGATGTCTGGGAACATGCCTATTATCTCAAGTATCAAAATCGCCGTGCCGATTATTTAGATGCTTGGTGGAATGTCCTCAACTGGGATGAGATTAACCAACGTTTCGCAGATGCAGTGAAATTTAAATAGTCATTTGGCACTTGATTTGGCATTATTTAATCTGGTCTTAAATCGTTGTCTATTTCCACAATACCCCTGGAACCATCGATTCGCACGCGCTGTCCATCTTGCAAGACCCAAGTTGCATTTCTGACATCCATAATTGCGGGAATTCCGTACTCGCGAGCTAAGATTGCACCGTGAGAAAGCCGACCACCAGCGTCAGAAATGATTCCTTTTGCCCGAACCAATAAAGCTGCCCAGCCAGAGTCGGTATAAGGTACAACTAAAATCGTATCCGACTCGATTTCGGGGATATCCTGTAGATTTCGCAACACCTTTACCCTTCCTGTCGCTTGTCCAGGGCTGGCGGGAATACCTTGCAAAATTTGGTCGGGGGCAAGTGCAGGCATCAAAGCCGGGATAACTGGGGGAGTGTTGCCGTACACTAGTAGGGGAATTGGGTTCATTTCTCGATCGCGATCAAGTTGCGATCGCCTTCTCAAAATCAGCACTTGCAAACTACTCACCATCTCTGGATTGGCGGCTACAATCAGTTGACGAATTTCCTCGAATTCTAAAAAGAAAATGTCGCCTGTTTGCTGTAATACTCCATCGTCTAACCACTGTTTTTCTAAAGCCACAAAACACCAGCGCAACTCCGCCAACAGGCGCGAATAAACTTCTGTCACCTGTCCCTTGATATCCATGCGGCTCTGCACAAACATATTCATTTGCAGACGGCGTTTTTTGTGATTTTTTTCGGGCTGGGTACCCAACATCAGTTGCACAAACAGACTTTTGACAATTTCGGGTTCTTCCTTCCAAGTCGGCACCGCAATGTCAGTGCCCACCTCACTCAAATAACCGTAGCGTTGTAACAGTTGTTGAAATTCTGCCAGAATTCTTTGCCCTTCTGTGGAAACAGCTAAATCCTCAAAGACATTATCCGGATCAAAACCGGAAGCTATTCCTGTGCTTGATTCTTCAGTGGTTGTATTGATGTATAGTATTTGCTTTGCTTCTGTTGCTAATTTTTGCAATGCTGTGATTGCTGCAACTTCAGGAGTTTGGCTATTGTTAATATCCAAATCTTTAACTTTAAATATTGACTGACGCAAAGCCGCACTTAAAGGAGCTAAGATGCTGTAATAGGTTGCCTTTTGCAACAATTCTAAAATATAGTCGATGCGTGTTAATAATTGTGCTGCATCTAAATCATCTGCCGGCTCTTGTGATAGTTGCGACAATGCGACCATGAACTTACGGCGATTATCTCGCTGAAAATCCTGTTTTAAAGATAGTTCGCGCCCTAGCAGCTTTAGTAATCCTGGTAAATTCCGTAACGTTGTATCTAGCTGCGGCGGACTCATCTTCGCGCCACGAGTTAAAAATTCCAGACTTTCTGGCGGTAAACCCATGCGGCGGAAAATTTGACCCAATAAGGTGGCGTTGAAATAGGCATGGGAAAAATGCAATGTCGCTGTTTCATTAAAATCTAAACCCAAAGAACGCTCACCCAAAACAACAGCAAAAATTCCCCCCCATACCCCACATGTTAAAGGGCGATTAATTGACCAAGTTAAGGGACGAATTAAGCCGGGGATAACTTCAGCCGCGATTTTTCTTGTCCAAATGGGTAGTAAAGTCGTGATCGGACGAGCTTGTAATACCCACAACGTTTGCCCGTCGTAACTCCATTCAATATCCTGGGGTACACCATGATATCGTTCTTCCAGATGGCGAACTAAATAGGCAACTTGCTTGAGAATTACTTGAGGAACCTTACCTTGCCCTTCCAGGTGGATAAAGGAAACATTATCACTTTCGACCACAAAAGCCCGATATTGTTCGGGTGTCACCCTGCCGGATACAATTTGTGTCGGACTTCCTGGTAGTGCTTCAATAATAATGGCATCTACTTCTTGGGTGATGGGGTCACGACTAAAAGCTACACCTGAATAGACACTACGGATTTGTTGCTGTACCAGAACCGCCATTGCCGCTTCTTTAAGATTTTTGTCTCGGCGGTATTGTGCTGCCGAAGGATTATTGTAGGAAGCTTGAGTCCGATTAATCGCACTTAGTAATCCTTGTTTGGTCGTAACATTCAAAATACTTTCGTATAGTCCCGCCGCCGAAGCCGTATCTGTATCTTCACCCACCGCCGAAGAACGTACCACCAGGGGAGATAATTCTGAAGGTTGCAGAATATCGATTAAACTTTGTGGGTCTTCGTAGGGAAGTAATACCCAACCTTTAGGAACTTGATAACCCCAACGCTTAATTTCCGCTAACTTGGCGGCTTTATTCCCCACAAAAGCCGCATCAAGTTCATCATCTAAAGTGAGAACTGACACACCATCACCGCGAAGAAAATTCATTGCCCCTTGGGAGTCTAAACTTGCACCGGTTACAGATAAATCTAGATCATCCGGAATTTGATTATATATCCAAGCCAATAACCCAGCCAAGGCGATCGCAGCCAGCAATCGAAATCCATCTTCGGAATGTAACACCTTGACAATAATCGGGAATACGATCAAAATGCCATATTTAGCGGCTTGTCGGGAGCGGATAATTGTAAAACTAATAACTGCTAATAATAAAACAAAGATAGCCGCCAAGGGGTCATGTACCGCAAATCCCCAGACAACATTCGTCGTTCCCGCACCTCTCCCAACAAAATATCTACCCAAAACTAAAGTAATTAGTGCCAGCAATTCCCAAGCGGAACCGTCATCAAAAACAGCACGCGCCAGCAAAACTGCGGCAATGCCCTTGAATGCTTCCGATAATACCGCCAGCGTCCCCACCAGCGTTCCCCCGTGGTAAAAGGCTGCCGAAACACCAACATTACCAGTACCGAGTTGTGCCAATTGCTTTTTTGATAACGCTTGCGTAATCCAAGCAATTAGCGGCAACGCACCCAAGAGCGGGCAGATTACGAATATAACTAAAAAACCCCTGAGTTCAAACATCCTTAAATTTGGATTTTAGATATACCTTCAATGTAAATTCAAAATCCAAGACTAAAATAATTTTTTGATTTTCTTGGTGCATGATAAACATACACGCTCGGTTGCCTATTCTAACGCCTTTGTGACAGTTTTTTTGGCAATGAGCAAAAATAAATAGTATTAGAGACGTTAAATTTAACGTCTCTAAGGAATTTATCTATGAGATAAAGATAATTCTGTGTGATTTTGGAACTATGACAATTAGTAAAACTAATAGCTTAACTAACAGCCTAACTAACAGCGTAGGCAGATTGTACAGCCCAGATAATTAGAGCCGCAATTGAACCCAACAGCAACACTGTCGAAATAGTTACAAGTTTTGGAGAATCGGCACCATCAAATTTCATGATGCCTCGGTTTAAGTCGGACATACTTTTGTAAGCCTCCTCTTAATAGATTTGATTTAAAGTTTTGATTCCGTTCGTTCCGATTGTAGTCTTTCTAGAGGCGAAGTATACGGTAAGTTAATTAAGAATATAATTGAGATTTATAACGAATTGCATCATTACATTTACGAGCATCAATTATTGAGAAAATAAGAGAGACATACGGAGAGGGTAATTCTCTAAGTCTGCTTTTACCCATATCCTCTTCAATTACCCTCAGGTCATTTTTGAGAAATTAGTATAAGATGTGACTTTTGACTTGGACTAATTTTCCGAATGATTTCAGTAATTGTGGGGGTTTGTTTGTGAAAATGGGGTTAGTAATTACTTTTGCTGTGGTAGTGGGAGCGATAATAGTGGTTGAATCGCTTTTACGATCGCTGTATGGATTTGGCAACCCTTTAATTTATGTTGGTGATGAGAAAATTGGTTATTTGCTGGCACCTAACCAAAATACCCGTCGTAATGGCAAACGCATCGAAATCAATCAATACTCAATGCGTAGTCCCCAAATTCAAAAGGAACTACCATCCTCAACATTACGGGTATTACTGTTGGGCGATTCTATTGCCAATGGTGGTTGGTGGACTGATCAAAAAGAAACCATTTCTAGCTTAATGATTCAGTCCTTGGCAAATACCTCGATTAATAGTTTCTCTGATGAAACAGTATATACACTTGACTTTAAAAATATAGAAGTATTAAATGCCTCAGCAAATTCCTGGGGACCAAGAAATGAATTAGCATATTTGCAGAGATTTGGTACATTTTCAGCCCAGGCATTAGTGTTGTTAATTAACACTGATGATTTATTTGCCACCAAACCAACATCATTACCAGTGGGAAGAGATAAAAACTATGCTGATAAAAAACCATTCTTAAACCTAGGCTTAATCGAAGTATATCAGCGTTACATCGAGAAACAAAAGCCGATTCCTGAACTCGAAAAAATGCAAACAGAAACTGGAGATAGAGTCGGAGTTAACTTAGAGGCGATTCGCAATATTCAAGCATATGCAAATCAACACAAAGCCAAATTTTTACTGGCAATGACACCCCTAAAACGCGAACTGGGCAAAAATTCCCGTGACTACGAGATTACAGCAAGACGAAGGTTAAGGGAATTTACGGAAGCCCAGGGAATAACATATATAGATTTTCTGCCGTTATTTGAGGCATCTCAAAACCCCAAAGATTTATACCATGATCATATTCACATGAATTTACAGGGAAATAAATTTGTTAATGCCATCATCACAGAAAATTTATTAAAATCGTTACAAGAAAAATCAGCAGATACAAACACACCAGCAACATCTTTTTAAATGTTATTCACAATTAGTATGGTATTGAAGCAGAAAAAAACACTTGCGACTTTGATGCATCTAATATTCGCAAGCCTCATCCTCATTTTTATTAACCAAGTCGGATATGCAGAAAAACGTAATCTGGTTGAGCCATCGCCAACACCTTTAGATTTAGAACAGTTGAAAAATCCCCAAGGTGTAATTACGGCAGATACAATAGATGCAGCCAATTTGACTATTCCTAGTTTATGGTGGGCGAAGAAAAATTCCGAAGATAAATTGCTTGATAATTGGATAGCTTATCCTAGAGTTCCAGGAGAAGCAGCTCGCGTAGATTTAATTGTGAATCAGCAACTTTGGACTTTGCTGGATTACCTTGAACGCTACGAGTTTGTCAATCGTGTGGGTAGTGATACAAGAAATTATGGTTATAATTTGCGAGTTTTTAATTATCAACAAGAACTTTTAGGAACTTATACTTGTAACTTTGCAATTGAACGACCAGTTTGTAATATTAATATGAATGCTCAAAATCAATTGAGTATGCCTAGCGTGGAAGGTTAAAATAAGTCTGAGAAGTTATCTTTTCCCTACCAAAACCTGAATCATGATGCGTTACTAATTAATCCTTATGTTAGCTGATTAAATAAATTATTATACTGTTTTTCAGCTTCTATTGGTAAAGGTAGTAAAAATTCACTTTTGGCAAAAGTATCCTGATTTGCTAATAAAATATTGCGTAATGGTTCTTGAATATCCGATGCAGTAATATTAGTTGGAATTGGTGAATTAGTTTTAGTTAATATCATGATTTCCTTGGCAATATTTGGTTGCCAGAAAAAACTTATCCATTGTTTTAATAGTTCTGCTTGGCTTTGACGACCTGTTGGTTGAACCCAAACATCTGCCCACATAGCTGTACCGGAATTGGGAACAATTACACCTAAATATGGGTATCTAGACAAGTTTGGTAATATATCCTGTGACCAACCTTGAGCAATTAAGGTATCGCCTATAATTAAAGGTTCAATATATTTTGTTGAACCGTAAAATTTGACTTGCTGATGTAACTGTTGGAGTTCTTCTTCCAAGTCTCGAACTAAACTTAAATCTGTTGTATTATAAGACTTTCCCAACTTCTTTAAAACTAAGCCAATAACCTCACGTGGATGATTGAGCAAAGAAATACGATCGCGAAACTCTGCTCTCCACAAATCAGCCCAATCTGTTGGTGGTTTCCAACCATTTTTCTCAAATTTATCACGATGGTAAATAATCACGGTATTTCCCCAACGATAAGGCGCTGCCCACACCTTTCCCTGTTTATCTAAAAAACCGCGATCGTTGCGCGTTACTAAATCTTGCCACTGTTTAGGCAAAGTTGACCATTGTTGTATTTTGTCAATATCTAATGGTTGAATTAATTTCGCCTCAATTGCTGGTTTTAACCAAAAATCTCCTAATGTTAGTAAGTCAGCAGAAACCTGATTATCCGGTTTGCCAATCTGCAAACGACGACTAATTCCTTCTACCCAGTTCTTGTCATTAGATGTATGCTTATTTTGCCAACTCTCTAATTTTTTGAATACATCTCGTAACTGTTCAACAAGTCTAATATCAACTTGCATATTTTTCAGATTGATATCTTTCTGCAAGTTTCGGCGAAATTGACCAATTACCTGATTAGGAAGAGAATATTTTAATAAATCAACTGTTAGTCCTGGTTGATTTTTCCCTCCACATCCAAGTAATAGTTGTGAGAGGGCGAATGTACTTGTAGTAATTAAAAAAGAACGTCTATCCATTAAATTTAATTTAAGATTATATTTTTGAGATGAGAGTATTGGAAATTGAGCCTGGGACATAGAGAAATATCAAAGGTAGAGAACAGTAAAAATCAGAACCTATTTTCTTCGCCCATCTCCTTGCATATTCTCCTTGTCCCGTCGCTTCCTACTTTGCCTGAACTCGTGCCTGCTTAACCATGGCAATGAGAGTCTGGTGGGCATCTTCAGAGTCTTGAAGGACATGGTCAAAATTGATCCGCACTGGTACATCTTCATCACTTACCCGTGCCAGCAAATCCATTCCTTGTGGATCAATGGTAAGCATTTGTGCTGCACTTGCTTCCGTTAAACCACCAAATACTTGGGCGTAAAGAATCACAGCATTACTGTGGTCTTCATTCATGTGTCCACAAATACGCGCACTTACTTCCTGAGAAAAATTATCGCTCATGAGAATTATTCAAGTTCATTTGGCAATGTTCCCATCAAATCCTACCTTAACGCGCGATCGCTGCCTTCGTTTTTAATTATCGGTAAGTTGTAAAACATCTTGATACCAAGTTGCAGACTACAATAAAAACATGTATATTACTTTTTTTTACTGAAAGTAAGTATTTGTACTTGTAAAAAATATCAGGTACGATTTTTGATGATTAATTTTACATTTATAACTAGATGAATGCATTCAACCATCGCCGGATAATCATTGGGGATATTCACGGTTACTATAAGGGATTGATGACGTTGTTGGATGCGATCGCACCCACGTCAACGGATGAGGTTTATTTTCTTGGAGACCTAATCGATCGTGGACCAGAAAGTGCCCAGGTGGTAGAGTTTGTTATTCATCATAAGTATAAATGTTTGCTTGGTAATCACGAACAAATACTGTTAAATGTTCTTGCCGAAATAGACGACCCTAGTCCCATGGTGCAAACATGGCTATGTACTGGTGGACAAGCAACTGTAGCTAGTTACAAGCAAGCAATTATTCCCTATGAACATGTGGAATGGTTTGCAAATTTACCCACATATTTGGATTTGGGGGATATTTGGCTAGTTCATGCCGGTGTTGACCCGACAATCGCTCTAGCAAAACAAACATCTGAACAATTTTGCTGGGTACGTAATGAGTTTCATAGCATTCAAAAAGCTTTTTTCCCCGACAAACTCATCATCACTGGTCATACAATTACATTTACAATGCCTGGAGTGAAGCCGGGACAATTAGCACAAGGTCGGGGATGGTTAGATATTGATACGGGAGCCTATCATCCTCGTAGTGGTTGGTTGACTGGCTTAGATATTAATAACTCTATGGTCTACCAAGTGAATGTATTCAAAAATATCACCCGTATTTTACCCCTCTCAGAAGCGATCGCCATTGTCAACCCAGATGACATTAATCAAGTGCATCAAAGTAAGGGAATAGGCGCTAGTACGTCAAGGCAAAAGTAAAGAGTAAGAAGCGCAAAGTAGACGGTGTCGGTTTCCGTCACGTCTAACTTTGTAAGAAAGCAAAAGAAAGAGGATTTTATCAGCTTTTCAACCATTCTAGATGTTAGCTTTATTTCCGCCGTTGTGTACTATGAGGTCAGTAAAGAAGGGAATGCGGAGAGTGGAAAACAAAAATTAATTTTTCTAGATTTCTCCGCATCTGGCTCACCGTAGGGCGTTAAGATTTGAGCGATATACTGTTTTGTCCAATCCGGCTCTCCCATTCGATGGCTGCTCATTGATGGCACGTTTGAGGGCAGTAATGCGATCGCCTGTACCTGGGTGGGTACTTAAGAATGTGGGTACTGACTGTTTAGACTGGAGAAGTTTTTGCATAAACGACACCATTCCCGATTGCGCGTAACCCGCACGGCTCAGAGTTTTTAAGCCCCGGCGATCGGCATCAAATTCATCTCCACGACTGCGGGGACGGTTAAGTGCTAGTTCAACACCTATGCCCACGGCTTGGTTACGGTCTAAACCAGCTGCGGAGGCTACACCACTGGCTACAGCACGTTGACGCATCTGTTTAAGCAGGTGTTTACCACCAATATGACCAATTTCGTGTGCCATGACACTAGCGAGTTCGGCTTCATTTTCTGCGGTTTTCAATAACCCAGTGTGAACGTAAACAAAACCTCCTAAAGTGGCAAAGGCGTTAACGCTATCATTATCAACTACTTGGAAAGTATATTTGAGGTTGGGGCGATCGCTATATTGAACCAAACGCTGACCAATTTCTTCAACATAAAGATTAATTTCAGGATTGCGACTCAGTTTGACTTCGCTACCCACAATCTGGCTATTCATCTGCCGGCCTAATTCAACTTCTTGACGCTCCGATATATTGGAAAGCTGAAGCACTTGTGCGCCACGAATCAATATGGGGAACCAGTCAATCGCTGGTGACGGAAGCGCTGTACCCAGGCAAAGAGATATGGCAACTACTATAGAGGTTAATGGGTATAACCAACGTCGCCGTTTTATCAAGTCATTCACAGAAAAATACTTCCAACTCATAATCCTCATAATCGTCCGGTCGTGGGAGGGTTTTGCGAGAACGTAAAAGTATTCGACGAATTTCCGCAGATGTTTGTTGCATTCTAGACACAAACACCAAGAACTGCTATGTGAGAACTAATGAACTACAACTGACAAACCAGCAAATAGTCAAAGCTGATTTGATTTATCTTGACTATTTATCTTGACTCAATGCTAACTTTACAGTCTTAGATGACAACGAATTGTACATTTTTTTAACGTCAGTAATCAAAAGCACCAGTTATGATACACTGTCGCTGGACTTCACCCTTTGGTAAAAAATATATACTATGTGGGTCGAGTGGAAGAATTCTATACTTACTCGTCTTGCTCATGACGTTAGTTTCCCACCAACCTAAGTTGTGTTGATTTAGTCATTGCCTCAGCGAACGCATTTCCATCGCATCTGAACTAATGACCCTTTCCTTTTTCCCTTGTAACTTTTAACCTTGCTATCAGGAAATATTTTATGGCTATTTTAGATTCCAAAGGTCGCTTGTTTGGTAAATTCAATCTTCTTGATGTTGGCGCTATTTGCGTAATTGTATTAGTTGCAATTGGTATTTTCTTACTGCCTGGTACGGGTTCCATTGCCCAAGTAAATCAGAAAACCGTACCTATCGAAGTTGATTTGGTGGTGAGAGGCTTAAATGTGCGCGACACTCAACAGTTATACGTTAATGGTTTTAATAAAGGTGGTAAAACCAAAGTTATTATCCGCAATCAACCCTATGGCGAAATCAACATTAAATCAATTCGAGAATTACCTCGGACAATTCCTGTTCCCCAACCAGATGGTTCGGTAAAAGAATTAAGAGACCCCAGAAAAGATAACTTCAGCACTGATATGCTTTTAACCTTAGAAGGTAAAGCCCAACTCACTGATAATGGACCAGTTCTTGGTAATAGTAAAGTTAAAATTGGGATGCCTTTTGAGCTAGAAGGCTTTAACTATAACTTCAATGCATCTGTGATTGATTTGAGAATACAACAGGCACAATAGCAATATTTCCCTAACCTGCCCTTAAATCCCCCTGGAACAGAAGATTTCGGGGGATTTTGCTGGTGATATTAATCTACAATCATTGTTAAACCAGTGTCCGCAGAACGCTTTGCCGCTTCGGCAACCTTCAAGGTGTATAAACTGGCTTCAGGCTGAACATATAACGGCATACCATTTAACAGATGCTCTAAAACCATACTGGTATCTTTCGCAAATAATCCACTACGACTGGCAACATCTAAAGGTATTTTTTCCCCTGCCCGCACTAAAATTCCTTTTTCTTCATTAAAAATTAAACCGCCTTTTTCACCATGAATTTCAAATTTACGTTCAGGTTGCCACAAGGTTTCACCTTTGCCATAGATAATTTGTCCTAATAATCCGCTAGCAAAGGAAAGTTGAGCGATGCAAAAACAACTTTGATAGTAATTATCCTCAACTTGCCAAAAACGGTGATGGCAATTTACAGTCAAAACTTCACCAAACAAATCTGTGAGGCGATGTAAACGCGACAAAGCACCAATTAGGGGAAAGCCAAAGAAATTATGGTTATAACTCCATTTACGGGGTGCTGGTAACTGGGGTTTAATCGTGTTGTAACGGACGTAAAACACCTGCCCCACTTCTGGCAGGTATTGTTTAATTGCTTGGTGAACTCCACCCAAAAGTTCAATATGTTCGACGTGGAGGAGTTTATTGTGTTGTTTTGCCAAAGCAATTAACTCTCCCGCTTCCTGAGTGTCAAAGGCGAGGGGATACTCCACCACAACATGTTTACCAGAGGTGATTGCAGCACGTACAATCTTGCTATGTTCGCTGTTCATCGTCGATATGAACACTAAGTCTATATCATCGCGATCGCAAATTTGTTGCCAAGAATTTATTGCTTCAGCTTCGTACTCCTTGGCAAAAGTTTGAACTCTTTCTAAATCATGACCTGCAACTACGACTAAACGAACTCTACTATCAGGCAGTAGCGATTCCGCTCGCAGTTTTGCCGCATACCCAGTACCAATCAAACCCACATTTATAACAGCTTTTGTCACAGAGACTGAAGAATTATACATTGTCGCCACTAGCTTACTCTCTTGGTTTCCTGAAAATTGTTTCCTTTAGAGATTGAGACAAGTTATTTTTAATACTTCTAAGACAAATAAATGAGAAGCATCATGCTCTATTGAACGCTGACTGCTACTTTAAATACTGATGCCATTTAATAATATCTGTATGCAAGGTGGATTATGACAGACTCAAAAACTTTCCCAGCAAATATTTCAACTTTTTAACAATAAATAAGATAACTAAATGAGTTGACTAGACTCTTGGTAATAATATAACTAAAACTTATCGGTATTAAGTAACTAAATTTCATTACTAATCGTGTTCATTTTCTGGTTACATCGTTTCTTTTTTCTCGTAGTATCAGAATTGAAGCAAATAAAAAATCGACTCATCCGGCGAGATGAGTCGTAGTTGCTGCTTTAAGAGAACTTATACGGTCCGTTTTCAAACAGAGAGGATTACAAAATGGCAAGTTACAAAGTCACACTCGTCACCGAAGAAGGAACTCACGTTATTGATTGTCCAGACGATACTTACATTCTAGACGCTGCTGAAGAAGCTGGTTTTGACCTGCCCTATTCTTGCCGCGCTGGTGCTTGTTCCACCTGTGCTGGTAAAATCGCTGCTGGTACTGTTGATCAATCTGACCAATCGTTCTTGGATGATGAGCAAATCGAAGCTGGATATGTACTTACTTGTGTAGCTTACCCAACTTCTGATTGCACTATCGAAACCAACAAGGAAGAAGAACTCTACTAAATTTTTCTAGCGCCTCACACAATATTTTTGACATAATTTAACAAGCAGCACAAATCGGGATCAAGCTTCCTTCTTTGTGACTGCTTATTTTAATGCATAATTTTCTCGTGTTGCTATTTTTTAATCTTGTCATTGAGTATTTGCAGTTGGGTGTTGGGATAATAGAACTGGAGAATGTTCGCACTCGACCAACCGAGTTTAGCTAAATTCTGCGCCCCGATTTGACTTAAACCAACACCATGTCCCATACCCCCACCAACAAAGGCATATCCCCAAAGTTGCGGTTGACCTTTATTAATTGGTTGGAGGTAGAATAAAGTGCTAATTGGAGCTGCGAAGGCACTGCGAACTTCGTCTTTGTTGAGTTGGAATGAGCCGATGTCTGTGGCGACTTCGAGTTTGAGAATCCGTCCGCTGATGCTACGTTCGACTACTTTCATATCCCGAACTTGTTTAAATTTGGCATAGGGGCTTTTTTTGACTTTGAGGAATTTTTGTAAGTCTTTAGCTATATCTTCAAGGCTACTTTCTCTACGCCAACGAAATAATTGCCATTCTGATTCGTTAAATCCCTGTTTTTTGTTGATAAAGGCTTGGAAATTTTTTTCGTCAGCCAGTGACTTGGCTGATAAATTCCAAATGTTGTTGGCGGAGTCGATAACAGGACGTAGATAGGGGCGTTCATCACCATTCCAAACATCCGAAAATGAAGCTGTTACCCCTCCTGTACTCGCTGCATATAGTGCGTCAACTAATTGATTATCATAAGTTAGCACCATTCCTCGTGTGGCTGCGATCGCTTTATCGGTGGTTGGTGCAACTCCTTTCAAGCCAAAATAAACTTGGCAGTGTGTATCAGCACATAGTTGATAGTCATCAACAGCAAATCGATGCAAATTACGCAAAACGTAAGTTCGGGCAATAATCGCTTGTGCTTCTAATGCTGATGTTGGCGCTGTTGTCCCAATTTCGTAAGGGACTACCCCCCTTAAATATGTTTCTAACTGTACTTGATTTACTAAGGTGTATGTCCCATAGGCATTTGGCTGTATCAACAATTCACCAGGGAAAAGACGCGCCTTGTCTGGGTTAAGAGTATCTTTTTTAGCCTCTTTAGTGTTGTTCTTTGCTGGGTTATTATTCCCTTGCACATCAAGTTTTTTACCTTCATTCACCCGAACTAGGTTTTTGTCACTGGTAATTTTAATTGATTTTGATGTATAAGTTTTATCTCCTACCTTCCATGTAACTATTGGTACCTGTTTCAGAACTTGGGTTTCAATAAAAGGTGTTGTTCTTCCAGTTGCTTGCAGGCTTTGCAATAATAGTCTCCGCAGCAGAGGAGTGCTGTACGTACCACGTTTTGCCCAAACTTGCCAGCGATCGGGTTGAGCAATTTCGACTTCTATACCCTTTTCACGCCACTTGTTCGCATTGTCCTCCGCAGCTTCAAATGTACGGAATACGCCCAAAATTAAGCGCTCCTCAGCAGTTGCTTTCGCTAAAGACTGCATGGCAATTTCCAAGCGAACTGGCTTATCTGTAGTCACAGAGCGCTCTCCAGCTCTAGTCTGGAAATTTAAACGCAAGCGATCGCCTTTCGTCGGTTCCAATTGCAATATTTCCTTCGCGTCATCCCCAAACCTCTGTACTATCCCAATCTTTAATTCCACATCCTCAGTTTTACTGGCTGTACTCGATGCACCAGTTAAACCCAGAACGCAAAACATCGTTACTGTTGTGTAATACAAACGCCCCAAAATCATATCCATTGTCACCTGTCCTCCATTCCCTTTTAGTAACCGAAATAAAGCAAACACACCCACATACTTATTGTAGTTTTTATGTAATATAAGAATTATTCATAGTTGTAGTGTGAGTGTTCCTCAAAAGCTTATCTGAAACAATTGCAAAATAAAGTCATAACGACTATGATTTAGATTAAGAACTGAAAGATAAAGTTAATTAGCGAACAACAATACATGGTAAGAGTGCAAAAAATACCATTAAACCAAATTCGGCGACCCTTGCCCCGCACAAACGACCAAGAAAAAGTGAAAGCCTTAATGGCTTCAATAGCAGAAATCGGTCAGCAAGAACCAATAGATGTACTAGAAGTAGAAGGACAGTATTATGGCTTCTCAGGTTGCCATCGCTACGAGGCATGTCAGCGTTTAGGTCAAGAAACTATTTTAGCCAAAATTCGTAAAGCACCCAAGAGTGTACTCCAAATGCACATGGCGTAGGGAAAATGGGAAACTTGTAAAGTGAGGTAATGATACAGGAATTAACTCAGTATTAAGTATAACCTGGGACAAACTGGAATAGTAAGTCCGTCTACTATTACTCATTCTCCCTTGACTAATGACCAAGAAGCAGTGACTAATTACTAATAGGAATCAGGAGAAATTTATATGGCAACTCAAGCGGCTTCTGTAAATATCGGTATTGATGACGGTAAAAGAGCAAAAATTGCTGAAGGATTGTCGCGTCTTTTGGCAGATACTTACACACTATATCTCAAAACCCACAATTTCCATTGGAACGTGACAGGACCGATGTTTCAAACATTACATTTGATGTTTGAGACACAATATACTGAGTTAGCGCTAGCAGTAGACTTAATTGCAGAAAGAATTCGTGCGCTTGGCTATCCTGCACCTGGAACATATAGCGAATATGCCAAACTCAGTTCCATTGCAGAAACTCCAGGGGTTCCCAAAGCAAAAGAAATGATTAGTTTGCTTGTCGAAGGGCAAGAGGCAGTAGTCAGAACAGCACGTTCGATTTTTCCCTTGATAGAAGAAGTTCATGACGAACCCACAGCAGACTTACTTACACAGCGTATGCAAGTCCATGAAAAAACAGCTTGGATGTTGCGGAGTCTTTTGGAAGAATAGGATTGAGGCTCTTTAATCTTCCGCATCGCCCAATACCCAATTTTATGATCGACTTCACCCCAAAACTCCAAAGTTTAATCCAACAAGTTGCTATTCCCAGTTTGGCAGCACTTAGTCGAGTTAGTGGTGTTTCGGAAAGACAAATTTTGCGGTTACGACGGGGTGAAGTCGAAAAAATGCGGATAGAAGTTGTCCTTCAGCTTTCGCAAGTATTACAAGTAAGCTTAGACGAGCTAGTGACAACATTCTCACAACAGAGCCATCTCCTCCCCGCCCCAACTTCCAATCAAAAAGAATTATGCCAACGAATTGCCGATTTAGAACGAGAATACCTATTGTTGCAGCAACAACTTGAACAACAAAGCGAAAAATTACAGCAACAATTCCAGCAGGAGAGCTTACAACTGCTGGAATCTTTTTTGGTGCAATTTCCCACAGCAGCACAAAAAGCAAGGGAAAACCCACAACTTCCAGCAGTAAATATGCTGCCTTTGATACAAAAACCATTGAAAAAGTTATTGCAAGCTTGGGGTGTGGAAGTCATGGGTAACGTCGGCGAGGAATTATGTTACGAACCTCAATTTCACCAATTAGTTAAGGGAAGCGCAGAACCGGGGGATAAGGTGACAGTGCAAAATGTTGGTTATCGTCAGGGCGATAAGTTGTTGTATCGAGTCAGAGTTTGTTGTCCAGGTTCCGAATTTCCGCATGAAAGTCAAGAATCGAGATTATAATTCTATCCGGAAAATTTTCATGAATCTTTAGTAATGTTCTTAAATTTATGTATGGCAGATTCTCGGACTTCGAGACTCAGTAATATTACTGTTTATTATTACTATTTATAAATAATGATGAACACAATTGCTAAAAGCATTTTCAGATGGCAAGTTGGCAACAATTTTTGAAATGAACTATGATGAACAAGTAATAGAAAAATCAAGATATCATTTTTACAAGTAATTTCACGAGACATGTTGACAGAACAAGTAAAAATTTTTCAACCAAGCGGAAGCTTAGATGCCACTAAGTCACAAGCCTTCCGACAGGAAGTGACAGCATTTGTGGATAATGGTACAAAAATAGTTTTAATTGACTTAAAAAATGTGACTTTTATGGATAGTTCCGGCTTAGGTGCATTGGTACTTGCATTTAAAACATTGCGAGCTGCCAATAGCAAATTGGTGCTTTGTTCAATTAATGAGCAGATTCGCATCCTCTTTGAGCTAACTGGTATGGATAAAGTATTTGAGATATTTACCGATCGCCATGAATTTGAAAAATCATTAATGACCAAGATAAGTTAATTGATTAATTAACTAAAATCTATTCTCATAATTGATAAATCATCATCAAAAACATCTTTTACATTCAATATGGTGAGATAGTTGATTATATCATTGAGATAATAATCAAAAGTATGGTGCGAGCTAACAAGCTTGCGAATAAATTCTTCTAACCCCCAAAGATTTCCATTGCTGAGGGTAATTTCATAAGCTCCATCACTAAAAAGATAGAGACTACTTTCTGGCTCGATGGTACAAAAACCATCAATATACTTGGCATCCGGAAACATACCAACTGGCATTCCAGAGGTTCTTAATAATTTAACCTCGGTACTAGTGGTAGATTTACCGGATATTAATATGGCTGGTGGATGTCCAGCACTAGAATATATCAGTTGGCGTTTGACTCGGTTATATACACCGTACCAAATAGTAAAATATTTATCATTTTGGTAATTCATTTGAAAAGTTTCATTTAAAGCTTTGAGGACTTCACTCGGCTGATAATAATTCAGATTTTGCAAAGCACGCGATCGCAATAAATTTAGTACCGAAATCGAGGGTAAAGTTGCCTTCAAGCCATGTCCAGCAGCATCCAGCAAGTATAATGCTAAGTAATCGGGATCGAGCCAATAATAATCAAAGCAGTCACCACCAAGTTGGCGCGAAGGAATAAATTTATAGTTGATATTCAGGGGTTGCGATGTTGGTGGTGGCAATAGCGAGCAAACGTACTCAGCAGCTTCCGTAAGTTCATCTTCGAGTTTTTGCTTTTGTGTTTGTAAATCTTGACTCAGTTGGTGCAACCGCAAGCCCGCTCTCACTCTCGCTTGGAGTTCATTCTGTTCAATCGGTTTGGTAATAAAGTCATCGGCTCCCGCATCCAACCCTTTGACGCGATCGGCGATAGAATCCAGGGATGTAAGTAAAATAAAAAATGTCGTGGACAAGTTAGCTTCTGCCTTAATGAGCTGGCAAACATCAATACCACTCAACCCCGGCATCATCCAATCACAAATAATCAGTGCTGGCTGGATAGCATAAGCTTGAGCGATTCCATCTTCACCATTAGTGGCAGCGACTACCTCATAACCTTGCCTTACCAACATGCGCTTCAACAATATCAGTACCGCAGGGTCATCGTCAATTACCAAAATTTGATACATAAAAGGTAGTCGGTTTACAATTGCAGTTTATTATTCCCAGCTTAAAATTTTGCTGCCTCTAGAACCATGCCTAATTTTATTTGAGAAATCCCAAATCTGATACCCAAAATTCAAACATCAGAAATCGAAATCAAAAATTATTAATATATTCAGAATACATGAAGTGGGTAAAACATCTGAATTATGGAGGTGATAAGGGATTCAACCATAAGAGGATGGTACGTTTAACTTGGTTCAAATCACGATACATTTCTTGCCTTACCCATTGTCCGATCGCATCGAGTGGATTAAAATCTTGTCCTATCTGCCATTTTACATCTTGACCAAGGGGTGTAATATGGTTTCCGGCTAGCACTTGCAGCGTGTTCATTTCCGGAAATTTTTCACTGAGGATATTACTTAAACCTAGGGATTGATCGATATTATCATTGCTAAATCTAATTAAGAGGTTGCGACGCACATGATAATACTCGCGAATTAAGTCATTGGTTTGAGCTGGTGAAGGGGTAAACTCAAGCGCAAAAGCTGAATTTGCAGATGCATTTGTAGCCGAATTGGGAAATATTCGATTTGCTAGGGGATTATTTGCCAAAATACTCGCAAATTGATTCTTTGCAAACATAGCATTGAATTGTTCCATGAGGGGAACAGCTTCCCTAGCGGCAAAATTATTAAATGACATCAAAATATTGCCCGCACGTTCGACATCGAAATTACTGCCAATGAGTAAATGTAATTTGCAACCCATGCTGTGTCCGATTCCGTAGATGGGAATATAGCCATTACCAAGAATTCCTCGTTCTTCCAAGCGTACTAAAGCTCGTTCAAAATTGAGCAACACTTGTTTGGCGATCGCATTATGGTCAAATGTATTGATAAATGGAGTAGCGATGATCATATAGCCTTTTTCTGCCAGTGCTTCCAATAGTAGGCGATATGTTATTTGCGGTGCAGTCGCCACAAATGCACCACCTAAGAAGTGAATAATGCCACTGGGTTTAGGGGGAATTAGCACCCAATTACCAGATATCTCTTTCCATTCCATGCTGATGAGCCAAAATTACCACTTCTTTATCTTAGAGCTTGCTGAAGCGAGTCGGGATGTCGGAGAGGGGGTGCAAAGACAGGTGAATGGGGAAATATATTTTCATCTCCACATCTTTTTACAATTTCCATATCCTTAATGTCCTAACTTTGGCTTTGTAGGCGCTTCATTTCCAGTTGCACATCTAAAGCGATTTGTAATGCTTCATTTAACAATCTTCCATGTTCGCTTGCTTGTTCACTAACTTGCATGGCACTTAATGTTGGTAGATTATTGGCAAAAAGTTCGGTATTGCTAATAATGAAATTCTTATTCTCTCGTAGAATTCTTTCTGTTTTTAAGGCTCTAATTAAATCTGCTCTGGTTAATTTTAAAGCCTCTAAAATTCGCTTTCTCTCTTTAATACTAACATCTATATTCCCTGCGGCTTCAATTTGATCATTGATATTTATGGCTCTAATGACATTATTATATCTTTCGACATCACTCAATAAAATTCTCAGTGAAGGAGTAATATTTTCTCTAACTATTTTACTTCTATATTTCCAAATATAATAAAAACCTAATTGAGATAAACCGCCGCCAGATACTAAAAATAGCAGAAATAGTATCCAAGCAGGAATAACATTTAATCCTGGCAAAAATAAACTAATAAAAACAGTAAAAATAAAATAACTAAAAAATAATGGAGCTATAGCAATAAAATATGCAGTAGCAGCTTCTGGACCTTTGACTTTCTCTAAAAATTTCTTGGCAATTTTCTTGAGAGCGCCCACAACAAGTATAAGCTCTTCATGTACCGGTAAATCTGTCAGTTGTTGCAATTCTTTTTGACTAATGTCTAACCCTTGCAAATCATTCCTCACAGCTGTTGATTCCCCACTTCCAAAAGAAATAGTCGTATATTACTATATGACAATTAAGTTTTCAACTTAGAGCTAGTCAGATAGCTGTTAATTTTTATCAAGACGTTTCCATAAGTTTCAAGACAATGAAAACATAGTCCGGATAGTATTAAATACTGTTAAAAACTATACATTGGCTATTTTAGCTGAAATAATTGTTAGTAGCCAGGGATAGAGATGACATTTTCGTCAATGTCAACTGGCTCAGGAATTGATTGATATGAACTGAATTATAGTTGTGGACTCATACCAATTCTCCAAAGTAAAGTAACAGATGGTGACGCACCGATGGAGAGACAGGGAGATTTATTTTATGTGTTGCCAGATTTTGGGGAAACGATATCAATTTTATCGGGAATACTATTTATTCACAAAGTAAAGATTATGACTATTTCAACTAAAAATTATTTACTCAATTATCAAGACAGTATGAAGTGATGCCTGTTTTCTGGCTGATGAAGTCAGTGTATTTCTATCTTTTTTTTGAGGGAGAGAAACCAGGTTTATGTTGATAAAATCTTGAAAATATTCGTTTTGATACAATCATAAGCCTAGTTTCTGAGGAATTTGCCCTTTACTTTCAATTAACCGACTCTGCGTTTGAGATGTAAACCATCGATTCCTTCTTTAATCCAACTAATACAGTCAAATTCAGATTTAAAAATTTTAGGTGCTGCAATATTATTCAAGCTTTCTGGGGGATAATGATCATAATAATATTTACCTGCTTCTTGAGAAACAATAATTAAATTGTTCCGGTAAGTATAACGACACTTGAAAGCATCACCCTTGCCAATAAAATCTAAATTGTTATCGATGTATTCTTTGGCAATATTCACAATCCTCTCAATGCTATCACTATAGAATCCACTAGGATTTTCAGCTTTATGTAATTTATCCTTACTACCATTTTCTGCTAAAAGTTTGTAAGAATAAATTTTCTGTTGACGATAGCCGCTCCCTAGAGGAGTATCGCTAGTTTTTGGAAATGCGAAAGGAATGACTAAATAACCTCGATATGAGACAGAATGTTCGTAAAGTAGACGACTCATCTTGCGCTCCGTGAATGCACCTTGAATTTAACTTACCATAACCAAGTAGCGATATGGATAAGGGGTGAAAGGTATGTAATGAGAAAAAAAATAATATTTAATCAGTAATATCCAAAATTATGATGCATATATCAAACTTGACCAAAAAAATTGGGTCAAAACTGATACAAAGAAGATATTTTTTATTTTAGCAGCTAGCACTTGCAACTTCATCTAAATCCAATTAGAACTAATTTCAACTCCTCGACTCTCCATTGCTTGCTCAAATAAATCAGTTGGTAAAGCTGCTTCAACAGGATATACACCAGGTTTACTGAATTTATCTTCAAGTAATAATTGGGCAATACTACCTGTACCAATACCAGCTGCGATCGCTGTATTATTGTGTACTAAGTTAGAACAATAGGTAGCTATCTTCCCATCTTTATATCCGTGAACTTGGGAACGTACAGCTACGCCAATCCCACTAAAATTGTCGGTAATATTAGTCATTTTGTAGCTCACACTTGATAAAAATTCCACTCCAAATTTGCTTTTTATCCATGACTGAGGAAAGATATGTGCAGCAATCCAAGTCAAATGATTATAGAAATCAGGAACAGAACCGAATTTAGTGATCACATTTTTGATTTTGGGGAAAGTTTTCGGTAATGTAAATGTTTCTGGCATATCAAACCAATAGACTCCAGAATTCCCATAGGGCGGAGGAAAATTAATAATTTCCCGTTGCATGTAAGGTTTTACTACTTGCCACTTACCATCAATCCAAGCATCAAAAGGATTTTGTAAGCCCAAAAAAGTAGTTCGCATGACTGTAATCCCAGCACCACCAGAACCTGCTACCAAATAACTGAGATGAATCGTCTCTGCTTGATCAAATTGTTCAATGTCATGGCGTACTATACTGTTAGAAATACCTGGGAAAATACCTGTATTGACAATTGCTGTCACTCCAGCATTCATAGCATGAGGATGATATTCTAAAGCTTTGATTGTAAATGAACGATGGTCACTCACATCAAGATAATTTACACCATGTTCAACACAAAATTCGAGAACTTTTGCATCTCGATAGTGAAAAGGACCAGCACAATGGATGACAAGATGGGAGGATGCTAATGCATTCCGCAATTTGTTCTCCTCCATTAAGTCTAATACCATAAACCTGACGCGCTGATTATCTGTCACCGTTCCTGCTGTACGCCCAGTGATAGTGACTTCAGCCTGGGTATGCGCGAGAATATCCTGAACAACACTGTTACCAATTCGTCCCCTACCACCAAGAATTAGAACTTGCTTATTCATATTTCTCACATCTACCACGTCACATATATTTCATCAAGTTTTGTCGAGCTTTTCATCAGTAGCAAGGATGACGTTATATATCTCCCAAGGAGAAAGTGCATAAGTCGAGAGTATCGGGCGCTATAGATATTACAGCCAGCATAAATTAGTCAGCTTTGGTTTCTGAGGAGAATATCACACCATGTATGGCATTATCTCTTTGACACAGCACTTCAATTTCTAACAGTGACATTTGTATGTTCGACTATATGTTTAATCCTAGTTTGTAAAATTTGTTTAGAAGTTGCAGAAATGATTGAAGCCAGCGAGTAATAACGTCATCACAACTTCTGCAAATAAATAATTACTTTTTGCACAAATGATTGATCCCATTTTAGGCGATCGCGCGTATTCCGTTCACAATTTTAAAATCAATCATAAATTAGTCATTAAATTTATCATCTAGCTTGCGGCGATGATAACTTCTTCTCCACTGTTCAAGTTTTTCTATGGATATTGCTTTTGTAACTACATTGATATTATTTCCTCGCCACTCGACTTCTGAGTCGGTTGTAAATACGCCGCAGTCTAATTGTGCAAGGGGAATATCCCAGTATTCGCTAAATCTAGCCTTTAAAGTAATTACTTGCTCAAAGACTTTATTCCTGTGCTTATTGCGACGCTTCCGTTCAGTTGCTCCTGTGGCTTCCGTATCAATAAATTTAGTTTCAATTAGAAATAAATTACCACTTGCAGTTAAGTAGACAAAATCACATTTACCCAAATCCGTATAATCTGCGATCGGTGATTTTTCAAATAGTAGTAACTCAGTACAAAAAGGAAACAAATCTTGGATATTTAAAAATAAATAAGCCTGCAAAAGTAGTTCCTTATCATAAGGAAACCCCACAACCCCTTCAAAAAAACACTTGATATCTTCTCTGGCTTGGGGCTGAATCCTTTTGCAGTAAGCCACAAATTTATTTAGTTCATCTGCGCTCATGCAGTTTTTGTTCATTCCCTTTTTCGCCATATGTAAACTCATCATGGCATAAAAAGATACTATGGCTACTAACAGGTTATCATCCGCATAAGTAACTAAATAAACTAGTTATCTAGGAAATATATACGTTTATTTACTGATGACGATTGTACGGACAAAGAAAAGAATGAAGTGGTTTCCAATTTGGGTCTAATTCGCTAGAGGCTGAATACGTGCAGGAAAATTGGCGCTTTGAAGGGCATTGATGGCATTGATGGAGTCTTGTACCCAAAACTGCCTACCAAAACGGACTAGTTGACGGGAACCTCCAGCTTGAACGACTCCAATCACAGGTATTTTGGCTTTGTCTTTTTCCCCCGATTGTGATACCAAGATATTACGTAAGCGATCGCGCTCTTCGAGAGTGGTGGCTTGTTCTGGAGTGAGTTCCACCATCACCATTTGTACTTGTTCGACTGGTTCTGCGTCGTCTACGATAATTTGCTTTTGCTCGTCACGGCTTTTGATTTTCGCCCAAATAATTAACCTGGCATCAACCTGTAGGGCAGTGCTGATACGTTCATATATTTTGGGAAAGACGACGGCTTCGGCTTGGGAAGTCAGGTCTTCTATTTGTAAGATTGCCATTGCGTCACCTTTTTGGGTAACTCGTTTCATGACGTTGTTGAGAATGACAACCATGCAAACCGATGCATCTTCTTTTTGTTCGCTGAGTTGGGAGAGGTTGATGGGTGCGAGGATACGTGCTGATTGACGAATAGATTTGAGGGGATGATCGGAGACGTAGAAACCTAGTAGTTCTTTTTCTTTGCTGAGTTTTTCTTGGGGAAGAAAGTCGGGGGTGGGTTTAGCTTTGGGGGCAGAGTCAAAGCTATTATTGTTCGTATTGCTGCTATTATTACTACCAAAACCGCCTCCCAGTAAGTCAAACAGGTTTCCTTGCCCAGTGGCGCGGTCTTTGGCGCGGGATTGTGCCCAGTTGTACACTAGTTCTAGGTCGTGGATTAATTGCTGGCGGTTACTTCCGAGTTTATCAAAGGCTCCACAGTAAATGAGGGATTCTACAGTCTTATTCGTAACTGTGCGTAAATCAATGCGATCGCAAAAGTCCCCTAAGGATTTAAATTCACCTGTTTTTCTGGCTTCTAATATTGCGGCGATCGCATTTTGCCCTAATCCTCGCACTGCTGATAATCCAAAGACGATTTTGCCATTTCGAGGTGTAAAGTCAACTTCGGAAAGATTTACGTCTGGGGGATCGATGGGAATGCCCATACTCTGGCAGGTGGCAATGTATTTCTGCACCTTGTCAGTATCGCCACTATTGGCAGTCAACAGTGCCGCCATATACTCTAACGGGTAATTGGCTTTTAAGTATGCAGTTTGATATGTTACATAGCCGTAGGCTGTGGAGTGGGATTTATTGAAACAGTTAGAAGCTACTAATCCTTGCCTGATGACAAAATTGTGGTCTTGTTCGACACCGATATCGTAGACATTTTGCACGCCCAAGGATTTTCTTGTAACTATTTTAACCATAATCCCAACCCCGGAAAGCTGAATAAAAGGAAATGAACTAAATTAAGTAAATTAATAAATCCAGTTGTTTAGTAAATACTAATCAAATACTAATCTAGAACAAGTAATCTGTACTCCCAATATTTGCCAGAGCGAAACTTAACGGCACAAAAAGGGCAAAGCTGTACTAAAATCAATCATTTGAAGACTGCTGAGTGCTATACATACTAGCTTGCGGCAACGCGATAAAGGAATTATTATGCCATCCATCCGCGATTTACATGAACAATTAGTCAAAAAAGAACGTTCTGCTGTGGAAATTACGCAAGCAGCCTTAGATCGGATTGCAGCAGTAGATGGGAAAGTCCAAAGTTTCTTATGTGTTACGGCAGATAAAGCACTAGAACAGGCGCGGGCAGTAGATGCAAAAATTGCTGCGGGTGAAAATATTGGGATATTGGCAGGAATACCTATTGGTATTAAAGACAATATGTGTACTCAGGGTATCCCCACTACTTGTGCTTCGCGAATTTTAGAAAATTTTATCCCCCCATACGAATCCACGGTGACACAAAAGTTATTTGCTGCGGGTGCAGTGATGGTGGGTAAAACTAATCTCGACGAGTTTGCCATGGGTGGTTCTACCGAAACCTCTGCTTATAAACAAACTGCGAATCCTTGGGATTTATCACGGGTTCCTGGTGGCTCATCGGGTGGTTCTGCTGCTGCTGTGGCTGCGGGTGAGTGTGTGGTGTCGTTAGGCTCTGATACGGGTGGTTCGATTCGTCAACCAGCATCGTTTTGTGGTGTGGTGGGGATTAAACCTACATATGGCTTGGTGTCACGCTATGGGTTGGTAGCTTTTGCTTCCTCGTTAGATCAAATTGGTCCTTTTTCCCGTAGTGTTGAAGATGCAGCAATTTTATTGAATGGGATTGCTGGATATGATGCTAAGGACTCAACAAGTCTCAAAGTCGAAATTCCTGATTACACTGCGAATTTGCAACCCGATTTAAAATCTTATGGCAAATCTCATGGTAAAAAAATTCGCATTGGTATTATTAGAGAAACCTTTGGTGAAGGTTTAGATTCCCAAGTCGAACAAGCCGTGAATAAAGCCATAGAGCAACTCAAAGATTTGGGCGCAGAAATTGTCGAAATCTCTTGTCCACGTTTCCGTTATGGTTTGCCAAGTTATTACATTATTGCTCCTTCGGAAGCTTCGGCAAATCTGGCGCGGTATGATGGTGTGAAGTATGGTGTCCGTGCTGAAGATGCAGATAATTTGCTCTCGATGTACAATCGCACCCGTGCAAATGGTTTTGGTGCGGAAGTGAAACGCCGAATTATGATTGGAACTTATGCATTGTCTGCGGGTTACTACGATGCTTATTATCTAAAAGCACAAAAAGTTCGCACCTTAATTAAACAAGATTTTGAGAATGCATTTGCACAAGTTGATGTTTTAGTGTCTCCTGTTGCCCCCACAACTGCATTTAAAGCAGGTGAAAAAACAACTGATCCCTTGAGCATGTATTTAATCGATTTGATGACAATTCCTGTAAATTTAGCGGGTTTGCCAGGTATTAGCGTACCTTGTGGTTTTGATGATGCGGGAATGCCAATTGGCTTGCAGCTGATTGGTAATGTATTACAGGAAGAAAAGTTATTTCAAGTTGCCTATGCATATGAACAATCAACTGATTGGCATTTGCGGGAACCGAAGATTGGATAGATGCAGGTAGTTATTGAGGCGAAGGTGTTGCTGTTGGTGAAACTGCTGCTTCAGGAGTATATTTAATCAACTTCAAGCTTCCCTCACTACCCATGACAACAGCTGGTTGTTTATTCGCTGAGACTAAAACAGCACCCGCATTACCCGAATATACACTTACTTCTTTATCTCCCGCCCAGGTTTTCTTATCTCCCTTTTTTAAAGTACCTTCAAATGCAGTTTTGCCATCAACTTTTACCCGTAGCCAAGATTCACCTTGAAGTTCTATATCTACTTCCACACCGGATGCAGATGCAACTGTCGGAGAAATAGAAGCTGTTGGTGTTGGTGTTACGGGTGTTGTTAAAGGTGTGACCGTTGGTGATAAACTTACTGATGCTGGGGGAGTCGGTGTTTCCGAAACTGTCGGTGGTGTAGCTTTTGGAGTCACTGCTGGCTTCTCTGTAGTAGTTGCTGTTGATTTATCTTTGTTGCTGAGAACATCAGGATTCTGTTTCGGACTGAGGATATAAAATAACCCTAGTGAAGCCCCTAAAAGCAGTAGAACATACGGTACTGCTAGGGGTATATATAAACTTGATTTCTTTTTTATATTTATATTTTCCTTGTCAACTACTACTGGTAAGAATAAATCACCAAAATTTGCTGTGAGGATAGTGCCATCTATACCAATAGCATCGCAGTAGCGACGAATAAATCCCTGAACAAAAACAGCTTCCGGCAAGTCTTCTGCCCGTCCTTCTTCCATTGCTTCGAGAAATGCTGAACGAATACGTGTATGCATCGCGACTTCATCAATGGAAATATTTTTTTCTGTACGCGCTTGTCGTAAGTAAGCTCCGATTTCTCGAAATTGCCCCTCTTGAGCCTCATTGGACAGCTTCACATTCTTCTCCTATTCTCCAATTGTATCTACTATTCAATAGAGAAATCTCGGTTATTTGTGTATATAATTAAACTAATTAATCAAATTCATTTAAATATAAATATTTGATTACACATTCATCACTTTAGAGTACCAAATATTTGGTTCAAAAAGGAACAATTGTTGTTTTTTTGATTGTATATAGAAATACTTGAAGAATGGAAAGAAAGCTGGAAAATTTCATACACTTGCTCCCCCAGTTAATTCTAGGAGTATGTTTTCTCATTATCTTAATATATGCAATTTTTTGTATTGCATTATACTGTATACAACATAAATATATTTTCTTCCCTTCCAATGTCATTGAAAAAACACCATCAGTTTATAATGTGCCATTTGAAGATGTGTGGCTGTCAGTTAAGACTAAAAAAAATAAGATTGAGCGGATTCATGGTTGGTGGATGGATAATCCGAATTCCGATGGCAAGGTTTTACTTTACCTGCACGGAAATGCTTTGAATATTAGTGCCAATATTTTTGCAGCGACTGGATACTACAAGGCTGGATTTTCGGTATTTTTGATTGATTATCGTGGTTTTGGTCAAAGTGAAGGTCGCTTTCCCAATGAATCACGAGTATATGAAGATGCAACAATCGCCTGGAATTACTTAGTTAGACAGCGAAAAGTCCATCCTAGTCAAATATATATCTATGGTCATTCCTTGGGAGGTGCGATCGCAATTGATTTGGCGGTAAAACGTCCGGAGGCGGCTGGGTTAATTGTGGAAAGTACATTTACCTCTGTTCGCAATGTGATTGCAGCACGGAAACTTTTTCCTATATTTCCCGTCAACCTACTTCTGAAAGAGCGATTTGATTCAATCGAAAAGGTGCCACAACTCAAAGTACCCATTTTGATTATTCATGGCACTGAAGACGCAACAGTCCCTGCGTTTATGGGTCAAACACTCTACGCAGTTGCTCCTCAACCAAAAGAATTAATTTTAGTTGCAGGCGCAGATCATAATAATGTCGGACAAACGGCTCCGTCGCAGTATATCAAAGCTGTACAGTCTTTTTTACAAGTTGTACAAAAGCAAACTCAAGCGACTCTGCATTAAGTTGCGATCGCAATTCCTTTGGGTGCGGTTACGAGCTATTGAGAAGATACAAATTTTCTAGATGTTAGAAGATAAAACTTTCATCTCTAGTGTAAAAATACTACCTTTTCCCACCTGACTTTCAACTTTCAGATACGCTTGATGTTTTTGGGCGATCGCCACAGCTATGGCTAGTCCCAATCCTGTGCCTCCGGTTTTACGAGAGCGTAGGCGCAGCCCGCCGTAGGCATCGCCATCAACACGGTAAAAGCGATCAAAAATTCGCTCTTGATCAGCAAGCGCAATCCCAATACCTGTATCTTTCACTGCAATCACAGCAGTGTAATCACTCTTGACTAAGCTAACAGTTACATATCCCCCTCTAGGTGTGTACTGGATGGCATTGGCAATCAAGTTTGACACTAAACGATAAAGTTGCGATTCATTACCTAGAGTGTAAACCTCGCTGGTGGGAATTTGGCAGGTTAAATTAATATCAGCAGCAGTAGCCAGTTCTAAAAATTCTTCAGTCAAATCGCTCACTAAATCATTTAAGCAACAGGGCTGAAAAGGTTTTGCCCCTAAATTTTGCTCCAGACTGGTTAACAAAAGTAAGTCAGCGATCAAATGGCTTAACCTTCGCCCTTGTCGCTCAACAGTATGAAGCATGATTTGCATATCTTGTTGATTTGATTGCGGTATGCGGAGGATAGCTTCCACAGTCGCCAACAAACTAGCCAGGGGCGATCGCAATTCATGGGCAGCATTTGCAGTAAACTGTTGCTGTTGCTGATAGGACTGGTAAATCGGCTGCATTGCTAATCCGGAAAGCCACCAACTGGAAGTAGCAACCAAGCTGAGGGCAATAGGCAACCCAATCGCCATAATCCATTGAATCCGCCAGATTTCCGCATCAAAATGTTCTAAAGTGCGCCCAATTTGCAAATAGCCCCAGGATGAATCAGCATTGGCTTCATTAGCTAAAGGATGGGTATTGGCGCTATGCAAAATCGTGGTGAATTGGTGATAGCGAATGCCGTTAGCCGTGCGAAAGGTTTGCCATGAAGTGCGGTTGAGAGTTGGTGGCAGAGATAGCGGTTGGTTGGGTGAAAAAGCCAGGAGTTTCCCTTGATGATTGAACAGCCGAATATAATATGTGGTGCGATCGCTGATGCCGATAGTGTGCCGTTGAATCAGCGTGGGGGTAGCCTTGCAAGGCTTTCCACTCAAACAAAGATCGGGAAAAATTTGTTGCAGCACCGCAGTTGGTTCTTCAGAAGGCGGTAACAGTGGTTCGACGCTATCGTGTAAAGTTCCAGCAATTGATTCAATTTCACGCTCCATTGCTGCCCAGTTTGTTTGTACCATTGCGCGATACATCCCCAAGCCAGAAACACTCAAAATCACGCCCATAACTCCGGCATACCAGAGGGCTAACCGTAGACGACTGCGCCGGAACAGTGAGTAGCTATTCATAACCGAGAATCAACTTGAGAATTAAAGCGATAGCCAGCACCGGGAACAGTTTCAATCGGGCAGGAACAGCCATGATTTGCTAACTTGCGCCGTAATAAGCGCATTTGCGCCGCAACTACATTACTAATCGGTTCTTCATCCATATCCCAAAGTTGATGACGCAATTTGCTACCGGGAATGATGCGATTGGGGTTCTGCATCAAATACATGAGCAGCTGAAATTCTTTGGTGGTTAAGGGAATTATTAGGGGCGTAGATCCATCGGAATTGACTCTTAGGACATTATTTGCTGTATCCAGAGTAAAACCTGCAACAGTTAGGGTAGACGGTTGTAGTTGAGGCGATCGCCTCTGAAGGGCGCGCAACCGTGCCAGCAATTCTTCCATGACAAACGGTTTGACTAAATAATCATCAGCCCCCGCATCCAGCCCCGCCACCCGATTTTCCGGCTGACCCAAAGCAGTAAGCATCAGCACTGGTAAGGGATTTTGGTGTAGTCTAAGCTTCTGACATAACTGTAATCCCGACATTTCGGGCAGTAGCCAATCAACAATAGCAACTGTGTAGTCTGTCCACTGGCTTTCAAGACACAGCCATGCCTCAGTACCATCTGTCACCCAATCTACCACATACCTTTCGCTAATTAAAACTTGCTTAATTGCCAATCCCAAATCCGCTTCATCTTCCACCAGTAAAATTCGCATCACTCCAGGGGAATCAACATATATATTAGCTTGATGTTACAAAAAGATTTGCCATTTCACCTGGATTTCATCTGCCCTTTGGCAAACTATGGAGAACTTTTGTTTAACTCGGTATCCATTGTGAGGAGTGATTATGAAACCTTTTATACTAGTAAGTTCCATTCTGGCAGTCAGTTTAATTATCAGTGCGCCCACAGTTGTATTTGCTCACGTGGGACATGGGGATGAATTTCAGGCAACGGGCGGCATTAATCGCGTCAAAGTCAATGCCCAAAACGATCAACTATTAGGCATTGTGGTTACGCCGATCGCATCTTCTGCCAAATCTGGATCTGCCGTGATGATTCCGGTAACGGCATTGGTTGATGCTGATGGCAAGCAGCTAGTATTTGTGCAGTATAAGGATTTTTATGAGCCAGTGGAAATTACAACTGGTGCGACCAAAGGCGAACTAATTACTGTTACCAAAGGATTGTCAGTTGGGGAAAAACTTGTTACCCAAGGTGGTTTGTCGCTCTATGCCGAATCACGCAAAACACCAACTGCCGATACAGCAACCAGTTCAACCGCAAGTACCACTCCTAAAACTGATACAGCCCATGCTCAGGCAGATGCTCAAGGAATACCTCATAGCCATGATGCTAGCGGTAATCTCATCTCACAGGCTGGTGAAACAACTCAGCAATCAGGCGGATTGCCGATGGGTATGTTAGCAGGAGTCGGTGGTGGAGTCGTGCTTGTGGGCGGAGCGATCGCTGTTGTCGTAGGTAAGGGCAAAAAGAAAAGCGATTTATCTGAATAAGAAAGGAGATTTTTAATTGCAATGTTGAATTCCATTCTCAATCAGATTCTCAAAAACTCCATTGCCCAGCGTTGGTTTATAGTTATTTGTGCGATTTTAGTGACGGTTTGGGGAGTGTTCACTGTTACACAGATGCCACTGGATGTGTTTCCTGAATTTGCACCCCCCCAAGTGGATATTCAAACCGAAATTTCAGGACTAGCTCCAGAAGAAGTGGAATCACAAATTACCGTACCGATTGAAAGTGCGGTAAATGGTTTGCCTGGGGTGACTACGGTGCGTTCTTCCTCCAAAGTCGGACTGTCAATGGTGCAGGTGGTGTTTGACCAAGATGCCGACATTTATAAAGCTCGGCAATCGGTAACAGAACGACTCCAACAGGTGACAAATCAGTTACCTGAAGGGGTGCATCCGCCGGAAATTTCACCGTTGGCATCGCCGTTGGGTACGATTTTACAATATGCCTTTACGGTGAATGGACAAGGACAGACTTCGCTGATGGATTTGCGTCGTCTTGTTGATAGCACCCTCCGCAACCAAATTTTGTCCGTGCCAGGAGTCACCCAAGTCACCATCTACGGTGGGGATGAACGACAGGAACAGGTGCTAGTCGATCCAGAAAAATTGCGATCGCTCAATGTTTCGCTGACCGAAGTTACCAATGCTACCAAAGGCGCAAATTCCAACGCCCCTGGTGGATTCTTAATTGGCGGCGGTCAAGAACTGTTGGTACGCGGTATTGGGCAGCTAAAATCAATTGCAGACTTGCAGCAATCTGTGGTGAAGGTGCAAGATGGGAAGCCGATTTTGCTCAAAGATGTAGCGGAAGTAAAAACGGGTGCGGCACTGAAGCGGGGAGATGCTAGTTTTAATGGGCAACTGGCTGTGGTAATGATGATTAACAAACAGCCTGATGTCGATACCCCCACAGTAACAAAAGCGGTAGAAGCGGTGCTGCAATCTTTGCAACCAAACTTTCCCCCTGATGTGCAGGTGGCGCGGACGTTCCGGCAGTCTAACTTTATTGATACTGCCATTGCCAATGTCAGCAGTTCCCTGATTCAAGGCATCATCATCGTGTCGGTGATTATGCTGTTATTTCTGATGAATTGGCGCACCGCCGTAATTACTCTGAGTGCGATTCCTCTGTCACTGTTAATTGGCTTAATGTTCATGAAAGCTTTTGGCTTGGGCATTAACACCATGACCTTGGGCGGTTTAGTCGTAGCCATTGGTTCAGTCGTAGATGACTCAATCGTGGACATGGAGAACTGCTATCGCGGACTGCGAACTAATCAGGCGCAGGGCAACCCGATGCATCCCTTCGAGGTGGTGTATGAAACCTCTGTACAGGTGCGGTTAGCCGTGATTTTTTCCACAGTTATCATTGTAGTCGTGTTTGCACCAATTTTTAGTTTGACAGGTGTTGAGGGCAATATTTTTGCACCGATGGGTTTGGCATATTTGCTCTCAATCTGTGCGTCTACTTTGGTGGCTATGACCCTTTCTCCTGCCTTGTGTGCAATTCTGCTGGCAAATCAAACCCTACCCCAAGAAGGTACATTCATTTCGCGTTGGGCAGAACAGTTATATCGTCCATTGTTAAATCTATCGCTGCGATCGCCCCAAATTATTTTGGGTGTAGCACTTGCAACCTTGGTTGCTGCTTTTGCGATCATTCCCTCCCTCGGACGGGTGTTTCTCCCCGAATTTCAGGAGAAATCATTGGTCAATTCAATGGTTTTATTTCCAGGGGTTTCCCTCGATATGACCAATCGGGCTGGGATAGCACTGTCTAGTGCGCTTAAAGATAATCCTTTGTATGAGTGGGTGCAAGTGCGATCGGGACGCGCTCCAGGGGATGCAGATGGGGCGGGAGTGAGTATGGCTCATGTGGACGTAGAATTGAGCGATCGCGCCCTCCAAGACCGTGAAGCCAGCATTAAACAATTGCGGCAAGAGTTCAATAAACTGCCTGGTGTGGCATCTAACATTGGTGGATTTATTTCTCACCGCATGGATGAAGTGCTGTCGGGGGTCAGAAGTGCGATCGCTGTGAAAATCTTTGGACCTGATTTAACAGAACTGCGAAAGATTGGCGAACAAGTGCGAGATGTGATTCAGCCCATTACCGGAATTGTAGACTTGCAGCTTGAACCCCAACTACCCATTCGTCAGGTACAAATTCAATACAATCGCGCGGCTGCCGCTACCTATGGATTGAGTATGGAGCAGTTATCCAACGTGGTGGAAACTGCCCTGAATGGTCGTGTAGTGTCGCAAGTGGCTGAAAATCAGCAGCTAATTGATATTTCTATTTCCTTGACGGAGAAAGCCCGCAATAGTTTAGACGCTATTCGCGCTATTCCTCTGATTACCCCAACTGGGCAAACTATCCAACTGGGTGCGGTTGCGAAAGTAGAGTACGGGATGGGAGCAAATGTTGTGAATCGGGAAGATGTATCACGGCTGATAGTTGTTTCGGCAAACGTCGCCGAGCGCGATTTGGGTAGTGTTGTCGGCGATATTCAGTCCCAAATTCAACAGAAAATCAAACTCCCCAATGGCTACTTCATCCAGTACGGTGGACAGTTTGAGTCAGAGCAGCGTGCTACTAATAATCTACTAGTATTTAGTATCTTGGCAGCGATCGCCATTGCGGTATTGATGTTCTTCTCCGTTAAATCGCTATCTGCAACAATCACCATCATGCTTAATCTGCCTTTGGCGTTGGTGGGTGGCATTGTTTCCATTGTTTTGAGTGGCGGCGTAATGTCGATCGCTTCTTTGATTGGATTTATTACCCTATTTGGCGTTGCTGTCCGCAATGGCTTGTTGTTGGTAGACAACTATAACAATAAGTTTGCTCAGGGAATGCCCCTCAAAGATGTGATTGTCAACGGTTCTCTAGAACGAGTGAATGCTATTCTGATGACCGCACTCACTTCTGCACTAGGGATGCTGCCTTTGGCGATCGCTAGTGGGGCTGGGAATGAAATTCTGCAACCCTTGGCAATTGTAGTTTTGGGCGGTTTATTTACATCTACAGCTTTGACTTTATTGGTTATTCCGGCTCTCTACGCCAAATTTGGCAAACAATTAATGCCTCAACAGAAACCTGTTTTGGTTAACCAATCCTGGTCAAACTCATAACAATGATGCTGTGATTGGTACTTTCAGAACCACTTTCACTTTCTAAGGTTGACAATCCCACGGCTTAAGCCGTGGGATTTTTGCTACTCTGCGGGAAATGCTACGCTCCATTGAGATAACAACGTGAGCATGGCAAGATGTGGAAGAATTGTATGTCCCTATAGGGGATATACTTGAAAGTAGCTTATAAAACAAATTTAAAACATATCCCCCTATGAAATAGGGATAAATTAGCTTTAAGAAACACTGACGGAGCATGATTACGAGGCTTCATTTATTTGGCAGTTTGAAAAACCCTGTATTTGCGCGGCTTTATGCTGCTCAAACTACTAATTTATTAGGAGATGCGCTAACTTGGGTGGGTTTGGCTCTGCTGGCTTTTGAGTTAGCTGGAGATAATAGTGCGATTGTACTTGCCTTGGCATTGACGTTGCGGATTACTGCCTTTGTCTTGCTGTCTCCCTTGGCTGGGGCTTTAGCTGACCGGGTTGACCGCAAATCGATACTGGTGGGAACGCATTGTGTACGGATGGTAATTGTCAGTCTGTTGCCTTTTGTGACACAAGTGTGGCAAGTGTATGTCTTAATATTTGCTCTTAACGTCTTCAATGCTTTTTTCACCCCGACTTACCAAGCTACAATCCCTTTAGTGACTAGAGAGAACGATTATGCAGGTGCGATCGCTCTTTCTAGTGCCACCTACCAATTACTTGGTGTACTCGGTCCTGGTATCGCTGGCAGCGTTGCCGCTTTCATCGGTGCAAGACAGGTTTTCTTTTTGGATGCCGTAACTTTCTTTGTGGCAGCAGTATTAATTTTTACTCTCCCTGGTCAATTAAGAGTAGAGTCGAATCAACAGCCATCAAGTAAGAGTGGTAGAACTTGGCGAGACATTAAAGATGGTACAACCCGCCTACTGAGTGATGCACCCATTCGATACGCACTCTTTATGCAACTGGTTGCATCCATTGGGGGAGCGCAGATTTTGGTCAATACCGTTGGCTATATCCAAGGGACATTGAAATTAGGAAATGTGCAGTATGGCTGGGTAATGGCTGCTTTTGGTATTGGCGCAACACTTTCAGCAGTAACTTTTGGTGCAATCAGCCAACGCTTTACCAGAACGACCTTTGTGTTGTTCGGTGCTGTTTTGATAACTTTGTCTCTACTGAGAGCAAATTATGCTTCTTTAAGTGTATTGATGATTTTGTGGCTACTGGCAGGTTTTGGACAAAACTGTGTGAACCTACCAACCCAAACATTAATTGCCGATCGCATTCAACGCGATGCCCAAGGACGGGTTTACGGCGCACACTTTGCTTGGAGTCATCTATGGTGGGCAATTTCCTATCCCTTAGCTGGGTGGCTGGGAAGCCAATTTCCTGAAAGTGAATTCCTATATGCCAGCGTCCTTGGTTTTGCACTGCTGGCTGTGGTACAACTTACCCTAAGACCGCCAGTGGATGAAAATGAACACATCCATGAAAACATTTGGCACGAACACTTACATATCCACGATGAACATCATCAGCATGATCATCACCAGGGAATACTAGAATCCGAACCACATACCCATCCTCATCAACACAAATTAATGCGTCACTCTTACCCCTACTCTGTTGATATTCATCATCCTAGAAGATGACGTATTAACTGATGATGAGAATAGTTAGAAATTATACTTCTTACTGAGTTCGGAATCATCGGTTCTTTCTGCATTGATTCCTATTAATTTAAACATTAATTGACTCTAGACTGACAGTATTATTTTGCGCCGCCTTTACCAGAGGTATTGACTGGAAAAAGATGTCGGATTTTATATTTTTATTTTGCAATTATCCAACAACTATTTTTAACATCTAGTCATCTTAGAAAATTGATACTTATTTAGTCCGGAAACATTCACCTTCAGTAGAATAATTTACACAGGAAAAGCTTTTCTTGTTGAGAACAAGAGGGGTTTCGGCATTGGATAAATAATATCAATTTACAATAAACACTATGACAGCCCTATACTCATTAACTACCCCTGGAAATGCAACTATTGAGATTAGCCAAGATGAACTACGAGCAATTTTAGGTGACATAGAAGCAGAATTGCATCACAGCAAAGTATATCGTCGTGCCCTGGCTACAATTCAAAAAGTATTTGGCGAATCATCGGAACAAGGTAAACAGCTAATCAAAGCTGTGGGAAGGGAAGCAATTGGTTTAGCATTTCATAAGTTTACACAGCAACAACAGCAGAAAATAGCAGAAAATCAGGAAGTTGTAGCGCAAAATAGCGCCAATATTAATGAAGTCGATATTAATCCTCCATCTGCGGATTTAGCTGAATGCTTGACTAGTGCTAAGTTTCATCCGAAACCAAAAGGTGAAGAAATAGAAACACCACTAGTTAGCAACATTGGTGCAAATTCCGAAAATACCGCCAAAATAGTTTCCCCGCTTGCATGGTGGAAAAATCAAAAACCTTCCAAAGCCGAACTGGCAAAACAAGCTGCTATCAAACAACGTCAAGAAAGTCTGCGGGAAATTGGTAAACAGTTGCGTCAAGCTAGAGAATTGCAAGGATTGTCTTTAAATCAATTAAATATCTACACCCATGTACCAGTTCATCAAATGGAGGCAATTGAAAATGGTGACTGGAATGAATTACCAGAAGAGGTATATGTGCGCGGCTTTATCCGTGTCATGGGTAATGCATTGGGACTTAACGGTACAGCAATAGTTGCTTCCTTACCTGCACCCGAACCCGTCCAAACTATTGCCCCTGTCTGGTATAAAAACGAAAAAAGTTCTGGTAGTGTCGGATTTGAAATCCGTCCAATGCATTTGTATGTTGGTTACACAGCTTTAGTTGCTGGTGCAGTTGGTGGGTTATCCTTAATGTCGCAGCAAACCGAAGCAAAACGATTGCTTTCAGATACGGAAAAAATCCCCTCATCTGTGACTCAGACTGTCAAAGAAAATGAACCAAATGCTAAACCTGGCTTACAATCTAACAGTAAAGGTATTGCTGTTGGTTCTGATATTGCACCACCCGAAGCATCATAAGCGATCGCGATTCCATTTGTGACACTAAGGAACGAGAATTTAATAACCTGTAACTTTCGATTTGATTTGGAATGGTACGTTATGCTCCGCTAACAGCACCCTACTTTTGTACTTTATTTAATCCACATTCCTAATACCATTTCACGAAAAATCTGATACAGATGTAAATCCTGAAAGCTTTGCTGCATCTAAGTTTTTTAATTGCGTTAGCGAAGCTCTTCCGAAGGAAGCATTGCGTAGCTTGCTTCTCGCGGAGCGAGTATTGCGTTAGCGTTAGCTCTCCCGCAGGGAGCATTGCGAATTGGTATAAGCTCAGGTTAACTAACTTTGAAGGTGGTGTTGGCTATGTCATTATCGCCTTCTCTAATTGCCCAACAATCCCTATTAGGGATTTAAATTTGCAGCAATTTCCATTTGCTCCAGACTCTGCGTAACCAATATATAAATTTTGGATAACTGGAAAAACACTGAACTGCATTTATCCCACTGCCCAAGTTAATCAGAACATCCTTAAATACCCAGAGACATTGAGCCAGATTGTGTCCGCTTGAATACTTTTCATTGGGAGTGACACGGGGACTTAGGGACGTGGGAAGGCGGAGAAATTTTAATTGTCAGCAGGGATTAGCGAACATGACATCAAAGCTTGACAAAGATAACTACTATATTTTTCACCTGAGATGATAAAAGCGGTCTTAAACTTGAAAATCATGACTTTTTTCCTAGTCTACTTGTTGTGAAATAGACCGTAGGGGATATTTAATAAGTTATGTTACATGCCATGATAGAGAAGACTTTTGACTTCTCTATCATGAAGTTGGAAGCGCAAAGAGCTATTTTAACCTTAAGTATTTATTTTTACCCATGTCTCGATTGTTACTGGCTGCTGTTTTGACTGCTGGATTTGTAATCGGGGGTTGTGCTTCTGCACCAGAAGAAATTGCGAGAGCGCAATCCCAACGTCGTAATAATAATCAACCAACAAGCGGTAGCGCTACCCCTGTTGATGTAGCGATCGCTCGTACCCAACCGTTGAAGCAGCAACCAGAGTATACAGGGACTACTGTACCATTTCGGGTTGTGTCATTGCGATCGCAAGTCCAAGGACAATTGTTAGGGTTAAATGCAGATATTGGTACTAATGTCAACCAAGGGCAAACCATCGGTCAGGTGGACGAGGCATTATTGGTGACTTCATTGAACCAGGCGGAAGCCGAACTTGCATCTTTGAAATCGGAAGTTGTCAGGGCAAATACCCAAATAGGTAATGCCCGCGCCGAAGTGGAAAGGCTACGACTGGAACTGGTACAAGCCCAAGCCGATGCCCAACGACAGCAAGCACTATTTAAAGAAGGGGCGATCGCTCAACAAGCAGCAGAACAATCACGTACAAAAGCCCAAACCGCAGCCCAATCACTACGTGCAGCCCAAGCGCAAGTAGGTAATGGACAGCAAGCGGTTATCACCGCTCAGGGTAGAGTTGTGGCACAACAAGCTTTAGTCAATGAAGCCAAAAAGCGCCGCAACTATGCTAAATTAATCGCGCCTATCACTGGTGTAATTACTGAAAAGGTGAGCGAACCAGGTAACTTTTTACAGCCTGGAGGCGAAGTTTTAAAAATTGGTGACTTTAGCCGGATTAAAGTCGTTGTCCAAGTTTCGGAACTGGAACTGGATAAAATTCGAGTCGGACAATCAGCAACAGTCCGCTTAGATGCTTTTTCCAATCAAACTTATACAGGTAGAGTTGCGCGAATTTCCCCAGCAGCAGATGCGACAGCGCGTTTAGTTCCTGTAGAAGTCGAAATTCCCAATACCAATAGCAAAATTGGTAGCGGACTTTTAGCACGGGTAAATTTTGCGAGTTTGGAAAGTCCAAAAGTTACCATATCCCAAAGTGCGATTAATGTTGGACGGGTGACAGGAGCAAACAAACCCAAACAGCAAACCAATTCATCTTCGCCATCTTCAAATCAGCCCCGTCAAGCTCAAATATTTGTGGTGAACGAGGGAGAAAAACCAACAGTAGCAGCTAGAGAAGTCATGCTGGGAGAAAGCGCAGATGGGAAGGTAGAAGTTTTATCAGGATTGCAACCAGGAGAAAGATTCGTCACTCGTAGTGGTAAACCTTTAAAAGCAGGTGACAGTGTCCGACTTTCAATCCTTTCTGAAAAGACTCAGTAAAGGATAATTACTCATTTATCATTCATAAATTTATAACTATTTACTTAAACAATGCAGCAAGTAAGCCAGGATAACAACAAAAATCAAAATAACGGCTTCAGCATTAGCGCTATTTCTATCCGCCAACATATTGGTACGCTGATGCTAACTCTAGCAGTAATAGTTATGGGTGTATTTTTTATTCAGCAATTACCTGTAGATTTACTGCCATCGATAACTTACCCCCGCATTGGTGTGCGAGTGAGTGCGCCAGGAATATCGCCAGAGGTGGGTGTTGATGAAATTACTAGACCCCTGGAAGAAGCTTTTTCGGCAACTGAGGGAGTTTTACAAGTATATTCCCAAACTCGTGAAGGACAAGTCAATATCGACCTATATTTCCAACCTGGAGGAAATATTGATCAAGCATTAAATGATGCTACAGCTGCATTTAATCGTTCCCGTGGCGCTTTACCAGATACAATTGAAGAACCAAGGTTATTTAAGGTAGACCCTTCACAGCTACCAGCTTACGAGTTAGCATTAACATCGCCACAGCTTCAAGGTGTAGAACTACGTGTTTTTGCGGAGGAGGAATTAGGACGCGAACTGAGTGTAGTTCCTGGTGTGGCTGCGGTTGATGTATCGGGGGGAGTACAGGAAGAAGTCAGAATTAATATTGATTTGAATAGATTACAAGCCCAGGGTATAGGGTTAACAGATGTCCTCGATGAACTGCGAAATCGTAACCAAGATATTTCCGGTGGGAGAATTTTAGGGGAAAATTCCGAACCTTTAACACGGACTGTGGGACGCTTTAAAACGGCTGAGGAAATTAAAAATTTATCTTTTGAAGTCTCTTCTTCCCAGTCTGCTGCCAGTGAAAATTCCAGCACTTCCCGCAGAGTTTATTTACGAGACTTTGCCCAAGTTATTGATGGGACTGAAAACCAACGGGTATTTGTCACTCTCAACCAACAACCGGCGGTAAAACTGAGTATTCGTAAGCAACCTGATGCAAACACCGTTGATGTTGTTGATGGGGTGAAAAAGCGGATTGCCGAACTGCGGCAAAGTGGTTTCATTTCTGAAGGGATGGTAATTACACCGACTTTGGATGAATCTAAATTTATTCGCAATTCTATTGCTAACGTCGTCAGTTCGGGCTTAATTGGAACTGGGTTAGCTGCGATCGCGGTACTATTATTTTTAGGTTCATTGCGACAAACTCTGATAATTGTGCTGGCTATTCCCTTAGCAACAATGGCTGCAATTATTTTGATGGGGTTATTTGGTTTATCACTGAATGTGTTTAGCTTGGGTGGTTTGGCTTTGGGTGTGGGTATTGTTGTCGATAACTCGATTGTGATGCTGGAGAATATTGCGGAGGGTGTGGGCATGACTCCGGGTAAGGATAGTAAAGCAAAGTTAAGTCAACAGCAACTAATTAAAAAAGCACAAACAAGCAGTCAAGAAGTTGAATCTGCGTTAATTGCCTCAACAAGCACTAACTTGGTGGCTGTTTTACCATTTTTGCTAATTGGTGGATTTATTTCCTTATTGTTTAACGAATTAATTCTGACTATTAGTTTTGCGGTTGCAGCTTCAATTTTAATTGCGGTGACGGTTGTACCGATGATGACATCGCGCATGTTAGCTTGGCGATTCTCTAGCCGCATTAGTCAGACATGGCTGCTTAGAGAATTCAATCTCCGATTTGATGGCGCTATTCGGGGATATCGTCATTTTCTCAGTCAAGTGTTGCGGTTGCGATTATTAGTGATTGTTTTGATTGTCATTGCTTTGGGTGGAGGTAGTGTCTGGATGGCACCACAAATTCCTCAAGAAATTTTACCCCGAATTAATACTGGACAAGCAAATATGATTGCCCAATTTCCTCCCGGTACGCCGGTGGAAGATAATCGCCAAGTCATGGATGCGGTAGATAAAATTCTCTTAGCACAACCCGAAACTGAGTACGTATTTTCCACTTCCGGAGGAGCTTTATTTGGTAGCAATACCACCGCTAACCCGTTAAGGAGTTCTAGCACGATTACCCTCAAACCGGGTGCAAGTGTCGAAGCTTATGCAGAAAAAGTCACCCGCGAATTTGACACCCTCAACTTACCGGGAACTCGTTTGCGTATTTCTCCTGGACAAGTGCGGGGTTTAATTCTCAGCAATTCTCCCACCAGGGGCGCAGATGTGGACGTGATTTTGCAAGGTAATAATTCCCAAGCACTGCAACAAGCGGGGAGAGAATTACTCGCAGCACTCGAAGAAGGTGTCACCTCAGCCAGATTTCGCCCCGACGCAGATGCACGGCAACCAGAAATTCAAATTCTTCCCGATTGGGAAAGAGTTGCCAATGTGGGTTTAACAGCCCAAGAAATCGGCAATACAATCCAAACAGCAATTGAAGGTAGTACCCCCACACAACTACAACGTGAAAATCGTTTGGTAGATGTCAGAGTGCAGTTAGATCAAAAATCAGTACAAACTGCTTCACAGTTACAAAGAATACCCCTATTTACCTCAAACAATCGTCAAATCCGCCTGAGTGATGTAGCTAATATTGTTGAAGGGGAAGCACCAGGGGAAATTCAACGCATTAACCAACGTCAAGTTTTTATTATCGCTGGTAATTTAAATGAGGGTGCGAGTTTGAGTGACGCAATTAACCAAGTTAATAGTGTGGTTAACTCTTTGAATTTACCTGAAGGTATATCTATTTTACCGAGTGCCGCAGTGGAATCAAATCAGCAACTGCAAAGTTCCCTATGGGTATTGGGCGGATTGGCTGCGTTTCTCGTTTTTGTAGTCATGGCAGTGCAATACAACTCACTCGTTGACCCCTTGGTAATTATGTTTACAATTCCTTTAGCGCTAAGTGGAGGAATTTTTGGACTTTACATTACCAAAACGGCTATTGGGGCAACAGTCATTGTTGGTGCGGTTTTACTAGTTGGTATTGTAGTTAACAATGCCATTATTATGATCGAACTGGCGAATCAACTTCGAGAACGCAAAAATATTGATCGTCGCACTGCGATTTTAGAAGCTGCACCCCAAAGGTTACGTCCGATTTTAATGACTACTATTACCACTGTTTTGGGTATGTTCCCTCTGGCTTTGGGAATTGGTGAAGGTTCGGAATTTCTTCAGCCTTTAGGTGTAGTCGTATTCTCCGGCTTATCCCTGGCAACGTTGCTAACGCTGTTTATTATTCCCTGCTTTTATACTACGCTGCACGATTTCCTTGATTTTGGTTGGGCAAAGTCGTTTTTATATCGGTTGGGGAAATTGAGGAAACTTTTTCCTTAAAGTTAGTGATTAATTCACGGTAAAGTGCCAAGGTTTCTTGATGAACACGGTTAACACTTAACCATTCCAGGTTTTCCCCAGCCCGGAGTTTCCATTCCTGAAGTGTATCGGGATAACTTAATAATTCTGACATAGCGGATGCGATCGCTTGACTATTTTTTGGTGGGACTAAAATCCCAGCTTTGCCACCATCTAAAGTTTGAGCAATCCCATCCACATTGGAAGCAATAATTGCACAGCCTGTTTCCCGTGCCTCGGCGATCGCTAGTCCAAATGACTCGTGATATGATGCCATCACAAATATATCGCAAGATAGTAAATACCTCTGCGGTTGTCTTTGGAATCCCTCAAAATGAATCCTGTCGGCGGCGGCACTTGCTTTTGCCTGCGCTTCAAAATACTCTCGATCTGGACCATCACCTACTATATATAAATGAGCTTGCGGAAATTCACCACTAATTTGCTCAAAAGCTGCTAAGAGTTCCCCAATCCCTTTACGTTTATATATACCAGATACTGTAGCGATCGCAGGATGCTGCAAAGGTTCTGGGATACAATCACTTGGTACAAAACGTGGAGTACCTAAGATACCGTTAGATATAACTTGCAATTTGTGCTTGGGAATACCGCGTTTTTCCATGCTGACTGCAACTGCTTGACTGACAGCAATTACTCTATCCGCCAAACCCATCAGGATGGCGCTACGCTGAAATTCATTATGCACAGTCGATACAAGTTCATAGTCATAGCCAAACCGCAACAGACTTGCCAATACTACTCCCGTCATCATGTGAGCATGAACAATATTTGGCTGAAATTCCTCGATAATTTCTCGGTAAGTAATAGCTGCTTTCAGCATATTTGCTGGGGTTCGCCCCTGATTTAAACGGTAACAGCTCACACCAAAACTCTTCAATAATGTTTCGTATTCCCCGCCACCGGAAATAACCGCTACTTTATTACCTGATTTTGCTTGCAGACAGGCTAAATCTATAGCAACATTAACTATCCCATTACCGATTTCGCGGACATGGTTTAATATATGCACTATTCGCATAAACACCTACTTAGTGATTGATAGTAATTATAAGAACGTCAAATAGCGTGAATCGTTCTTCTTCTCATAAGAATATTCACTATCAAGACCTGTATTGACAAGCACTTGTAAAAATCTTGATGGGAAATTAATATATTTCTACTTCACAATCAATAATTCTACTGACTCAAAAAAATCTTTTAATTTTCAATTGGCAACGTTCAAAATTGACAAACTATAGCCGAAACTCCTACCTGTTCGTATTTCTATAGAAGTAGAGCGTAGCTGCGAATAGTTAATTTATGACGAAAATAAATAGAGTTTATTCTATAAAAACTATTACTTTTCTTTATTATTACTTGCTCTTAGTTTGTTTTGAGCTTCGTTATTTATTTACAATACTCAGTATTTATAGATACTATAGACTTTGCCTATAATTATTTGCACAAACCTCAGTACCGAGATAATAAAGTTAATCAATTAGCACAAATTTACGCAAATGTAAATTCCGATAATGCGATCGCCGTACCAAATTAGCAATAATTAATAATTTCCAAGCTTGAAGAGACAAAATGGATGTATTGATAATTTCCCGAATATGACGAATATTCTTAGTTCTAATTGCTACTAAAGTCCAATGTAAATATAAGTAATTACGCGTATCTTCCAAAGTGGGAATATTGCCATGATGTTTGGCATCAACTAAGGCGTAAATCTTTTCCTTCATCAACATATTGGTATCCAAGCGTTGAAAGAAAGAGAACTTCTGATTGCAAGCCCCAGTCCAAATCGTGCGGTAAGCTAAACACTGATTGAGAAAAATCGCATCCCCAAACTGAGCAATCCGAATCCAAGAATCAATATCATCGCAATTAGTATCTAAATTTGAGTCCCAACCTCCAGTTTGTAAAAAAGCATCGCGACTACAAGCAACTTGAACTGGCGTACCAAAGGGGAGAAATTCCATCAACATCCCATAATGAATATCAGCTTGCGGCACATAAAAAGCAATACCAGGACCAAGTTCGGTAGTGCGACTCAATTCTTCCTCATTTTCATTTACCTGAGCAGCCACACAAGAAGCAATTACAGCTTGGGGACGCAGAGCGATCGCTTTTGCCATCTCCTCTAGGCAATTTGGTGCTAAATAATCATCATCATCCAAAAACTTAATCCAATCACCACTACTTCTTTCCACCCCTGCATTTACCATTGCCGCATGTCCCATATTTGTAGCGCTGCGATAGTAGACGAGTCGCAAATCTCCACCTTGGTTTAATTGCTGCTGTAAACCCTCCACATAGCTTTGCGTGTCATCTAACGAACAATCATCGGCAATCACCACTTCACAAGGAATTGTTTGCTTCAAAGCAGAAGCAATTGCCCTTTTGAGAAACTCCAAGCGATTATAAGTTGTAATGACAACGCTAAACTTCATACACCTCACGCCTAGGCAACAGTTGTTTGTTATACAATTCAACTTCAATGTTTCTTTACCGGAAACTCATCAATCTAAAATAACTGGACTAAAAACTATTTGTCGATTTATTATTGATGATCGTGAGTTTTTCTATAAAACTAATGAACGCTCAAGAAATCATCCGCTCAATCGAAGCGGAACAAATCAAGTCTAACTTGCCTGATATCTACGTCGGCGATACCGTTAAAGTCGGCGTAAAAATCAAAGAAGGCGAGAAATTCCGGATCCAACCCTACGAAGGTGTTGTCATTGCCAAACGCCATGGCGGCATCAACGAGACAATTACCGTCCGTCGTGTCTTCCAAGGCATTGGTGTGGAACGGGTGTTTTTAATTCATTCACCACGCATCGACAATATTAAAGTCATCCGTCGCGGTAAAGTTCGCCGTGCCAAACTTTTCTATCTACGCGATCGTGTCGGTAAAGCAACCCGGATTAAACAACGGTTTGACCGCCCCTTGTAGATTATCTACAGTATGGGAGATGACCAAAATGCAACAGAGCAAAGCCGCGAAGCAAGTTCCCTCGACAAAAATTTATTAACAAAAATGCCAAATTGCGTTATAATCTTAAAAGTTCAGCGCAATGACTGAATTCGAGAACTAAATTCGAGATAAATCGAGCGCTCTTAGTTCAGTTGGTAGAACGCAGGTCTCCAAAACCTGATGTCGGGGGTTCAAGTCCTCCAGGGCGCGCTCTGTTACTACAATACCTAGCCCGAAACATCTACATAGACTGCAAAGAGGGCAAGTGTGTGGAATTTCGGGTAAAATTTTAATTACAATTTTTAGGTAAAACTTTCATGATTGCAGCTTTGACTCGATATAGAAGTGAAGGCTGCAAATACTAATTTGCACGACTAAGACCTAAAATGGGAAAGTCAAAACTAAAATTAAAACATTAGAGTATAGAGTATTGTTATCTAGTTGAAACGGGGGATAAATAACCGTGAGCAAAAAGAACGAAGCAGAAATGCCGGAAAGCTCAGGTGGATTTAGTGTCGGTAACTTTATCGACGGAACTAAAGAGGAATTTGAGAAAGTAGTTTGGCCTAGTCGCAAACAATTGGTAAGCGAATCCGCAGCCGTATTGTTAATGGTCACACTCTCCGCATCGTTAATATTTTTAGTGGATAAATTCTTTACGTGGGCAGCAAAACAGGTATTCTGATGACTTCTGCAACAGATGAAGAACGTAACCCAGGGCAACATTCTGAAGACACAGAGCAACTAGCGAATTTGAAAGAAGCTCGTTGGTATGCGGTACAAGTTGCCTCCGGGTGTGAGAAGCGTGTAAAAACAACCTTAGAGCAGCGCATTCAAACCTTTGATGTAGCTGATAAGATACTTGAAGTAGAGATACCTCAAACCAAAGCACTAAAAATTCGTAAGGATGGTAGTCGCCACGAAACCGACGAAAAAGTTTTTCCCGGTTACGTGTTGGTGAGAATGCTAATGGATGATGACGTGTGGCAGGTAGTACGCAACACAGCTCATGTAATCAACTTTGTCGGAGCCGAGCAAAAACGCGGAGCCGGAAGAGGAAGAGGACATGTGAAGCCATTACCCCTGAGTCATTCTGAGGTCGAGCGCATCTTCAAGCAGACTACTGAGCAAGAGGCAGTAGTCAAAATTGACATGGTGGCTGGTGATAAGATTATTGTACTTTCCGGTCCATTTAAGGATTTTGAAGGAGAAGTGATTGAAGTTAGTCCAGAACGGAGTAAACTAAAAGCCTTACTTTCAATTTTCGGACGGGATACACCAGTCGAATTGGAATTCAACCAGGTTGAAAAACAGAGCTAAGTAAAACAAAATGGCGAAGAAAGTTGTAGCGGTCATTAAGTTGGCTTTAAATGCAGGTAAAGCCAACCCAGCACCGCCAGTTGGTCCCGCACTGGGTCAACACGGTGTTAACATCATGATGTTCTGCAAGGAATATAATGCGAAAACAGCCGATCAGGCTGGGATGGTAATTCCTGTAGAAATTTCGGTATTTGAAGACCGGAGTTTTACATTTATTCTCAAAACTCCCCCAGCTTCGATACTAATCAAGAAGGCAGCTAAGATTGAAACTGGTTCTAACGAACCCAACAAGAAAAAAGTTGGTTCAATTACCAAAAACCAGTTAAAAGAAATTGCCCAAACCAAACTACCTGACTTAAATGCTAACGATATCGACGCAGCAATGAAGATTATCGAAGGCACTGCCAGAAATATGGGTGTGGCGGTTGTAGATTAGTTGATGGTTAGTGGTAAATAGTTAGGGTTTAATAGTTAATCAGGAGACTCATTAACTACCAATAAATAACAATTACCAAGTAGCAATTGACACAAGAAAACAATATATATCGGGGGAGAGTATTGTTCTCGTTAGTCACCCCAGGAGAGAAAATGACAAAGAAAGTATCACGTCGAATGCAAGCTTTGCTTGCCAAAGTAGAAGATAAAGATTACGCGCCCTTAGACGCTCTGGCGCTTTTGAAAGAAACTGCAACAGCAAAGTTTGCTGAAGCTGCGGAAGCACATATTCGTCTAGGGATTGACCCAAAATATACTGACCAACAATTACGGACAACGGTAGCATTACCCAAAGGCACAGGAAACATTGTGCGTGTTGCAGTAATTGCACGAGGCGAGAAAGTGAACGAAGCATCTAATAATGGTGCTGATATCGTTGGTTCGGAAGAACTGATTGATGAAATTGCCAAAGGTCGAATGGACTTTGATAAGCTAATTGCCACACCGGATGTAATGCCACAGGTAGCAAAGCTTGGTAAAATGCTAGGTCCCCGTGGTTTGATGCCTTCCCCTAAAGGTGGTACAGTCACCTTTGACTTGGCAAGTGCGATCGCAGAATTCAAAGCAGGTAAACTAGAATTTCGGGCAGACAGAACTGGTATAGTCCATGTTATGTTTGGTAAGGCAGAATTTTCGCCTGAAGATTTACTGGTAAACTTGAAGGCATTGCAAGAAACCATCGATCGCAACCGTCCTTCAGGTGCGAAAGGTCGCTACTGGCGAACTGTATACGTTTCTGCCACAATGGGACCTTCAATTCGTGTTGATGTCAACGCCCTTCGCGACTTGAAAATGGCTTAAGCCAATTAAATTTTAGATTTTGGATTGGATTTTAGATTCATCCAAAATCCAAAACTCAAAACCCAACATCCAAAACTGAATAAGTAGCCAGAGACAGCGGGTGTTATCAACTTAATATCCTGCCGAGGTTTACACCAAACTAATTGCTGCTTTCCCAATTCAGGAAAGTATGAGAGCTAATTTGTGCGGAGTAGTTACGATTAAAAATCGACCTCGAATTAAAACCCTGGCTTGAACTGCCGGGGTTTGTTGTTTTTGGTTCTGTTTTGGCAAGAAATTGAGTGATGGAAAAATCTAAAATCCAACATCTAAAATCCAAAATATCTAAAGGAGGTGAAAAAACATGGGCAGAACACTTGCGAATAAAAAAGAGATTGTTACTGAACTCAAAGATACTTTGAGTGAGTCAACCTTGGCACTAGTAATTGACTATCAAGGGTTGACAGTTGCCGAGATTAGCGACTTGAGACGTAAATTGCGCCCTAGTGGAGCAGTTTGTAAAGTAACAAAAAATACCTTTATGGGTATTGCCATTCAAGAACAAGAAAAATGGCAGCCCTTGTCGGAACTCCTCCAGGGTTCCAATGCCTTCCTGCTGGTAAAAGAAGACTTTTCATCAGCAATTAAGGCATATCAAGATTTCCAAAAAGCCACCAAAGACAAAACTAAGCTTCGCGGTGGTGTTATGGATGGCAAACTGCTGAAAGAAGCAGATGTCAAAGTTTTGGGAGACTTGCCATCCAAGGAACAACTCATGGCACAAATTGCTGGTGCTATCAACGGCGTAGCAACCAAGCTGGCTGTGGGTATCAACGAAGTACCCAGTTCGCTGGGACGTGCTTTGCAGGCTGTCGCTGACAAAGATAAAGAAGGCGCTGCTGAATAAAAAGTGAGGGGTTAATTAACGATTAACAATTCACAACAATTATCAATTTACAGGAGTTTGAAAAATGTCTGCTGCAACCGATCAAATTTTAGAACAACTCAAAGGCTTAACTCTTCTCGAAGCATCTGAACTCGTTAAGCAAATCGAAGAAGCATTTGGTGTTAGTGCTGCTGCACCTGCTGGTGGCATGATGATGATGGCAGCACCTGGTGCTGCACCTGCTGAAGCTGCTGAAGAAAAAACCGAATTTGACGCGATTCTTGAATCTGTTCCTGCTGATAAGAAGATTGCAGTCCTCAAGATTGTACGTGAATTGACTGGTTTAGGTTTGAAAGAAGCAAAAGACTTGGTAGAAGCTGCACCCAAGGCGTTGTTTGAAGGTGTTGCTAAAGAAAAAGCTGAAGATGCGAAAAAGCGCGTCGAAGAAGCTGGCGGAAAAGTTGCTATCAAGTAGTTTCTCCTCCCTTTTTGTTGCCCATAGGTTTTTAACCTGGGTTATGAATCAAAAGCCTACATTAGTAGGCTTTTTTTATTGAGGATTAGTTGATAAATAGACTATTTCCTAACTGTGCAGACACCAAATCTCTGAGATTTGCCTTACACACCGCAGCTACTAATACCAATTCACAATGCTCCCTGCGGGAGAGCTAACGCTAACGCAATACTCGCTCCGCGAGAAGCAAGCTACGCAATGCTTCCTTCGGAAGAGCTTCGCTAACGCAATTAAAAAACTTAGATGCAGCAAAGCTTTCAGGATTTACATCTGTATCAGATTTTTCGTGAAATGGTATAAGCTGTGGCGCATTTAATTTGTATATTAGACGCGGGTAGCCCCGAAGTTTTCCGTGAAGAATATCTCCCTGGAAACTCCTCTTGGCACTACAGTAATTTGACGTTTTCGCCTTATACAATTTAGCCGCACATCAGCTTATCTCCTTCTATGAAACCTTCCGAGACTCTTCCATGTCTTTTGTCTGGATTTAACAGGCTCCACTAATACCGATTCAAAAAATGTTTGCAACACATCCAGAATATGAGACGCGAGATAACCTCTTACACCATTTCACTAAAATCGTGAAACATATCCAAATTCTGAAACCCTTGTAAAATCAGGATTTCTTAATTGCGAATTGCGAATTGCGAATTGTGAATTGTGAATTGGTATTACCCTTCGGGAACGCTAAGAGTAGCAAAGCGACACGCTAACGCTTCTTTACAGTTTTATTAAAGATTTTATGAGAAAAATAATTTTTTTATACCAAGGTAGTAAATAAATATTGACAAAGGATTGACAAGGATTTATGTTAATCGCAATATATTATTCTACCTGAGGTTACAACAGACGCAGTTTTATTCGATAAAGTTAAATTAATATTGCAGGAGATAGTGTAAATTTGGCTTTTTAGTCAATTAATTACACAGCAGTTTCAACTTTTGAAAATAAATAAAATTATGATACAATTGACATCTTTAAGATTAGCTTCACATTAATAGCAGCATCCGAACCTTAAAAAACAGGTGAATTTAGCATGGACTGCCCGAAAATCCTAGTTGTTGAGGATGAAAAAGTCCTCGCTGTTGATATTAGGAATAGTTTACAAAAGTTAGGGTATACGGTTCCGGAAATTACTGACTCAGGTGAAGGCGCAATTAAAAAAGTTGCAGAAACGCATCCGAATTTAGTGTTAATGGATATTTGCTTGACAGGTGCAGTTGATGCCGTGCAAGCTGGGGATTTTATCCGGAAAAACTTTCATGTACCCGTACTATATTTAACAGAGTACGCAGCACAAAGTAATTCACATCAAAATCTTTTGTGTGATCCATTTAGTTACATTATTAAACCATTTGCAGAAAAGGATTTACATATTGCTGTGGAGATGGCTTTATATAAACATCATATTGAAAAAAAATTCCACTTAGAACACCAACATTTGCTAACAGTTATTAACAGCATGGGTAGTGCGGTAATTGTCACTGATACTAGTGGTTGTATGCAGATGATAAATCCAGTGGCAGAATCACTAACTGGGTGGAAACAATCAGAGCTAATTGGTAAAGATATTACACATGCATTATGTTTAATTGACAAAGATACAGGTGAAGAGATTGATTTTATTGTTAAAGAAGTAGTTACAAAAGGTCAGATTGTGACTTTACCAAGTAATTGCATTTTGATTGCCAAAGATGGTAGGGAAATTCCGATTGGTGATAATGCATCTCCAATTCGCGATCGCAATGGTAATATTACTGGTGTTGTCTTGACTTTTCAAGATATCACTGAGCGCAAGGAAATGGAGGCAAGGTTATTACGTAATGCTTTTTACGATGCCTTAACATCGCTACCAAATCGAGTTTTATTTTTAGATAGACTCAGGCAAGCGTTTGAACGTGCCAAGCGTCGGAATAATTTCCATTTTGCAGTTCTATTTTTAGATTTAGATGGGTTTAAGGGGATCAATGATCGTTTTGGTCACGGAATGGGGGATGATTTACTAGTAGCGATCGCGCAAAGATTGCATTCCTGTTTGCGAAGTGGTGATACGGTAGCCAGGTTTGGTGGTGATGAGTTTGCGGTATTATTGGAAGATATCAAGGATGCAAGCGAAGCCAGTGCGATCGCAAGACGCATTCAAGATACACTAAAGCTACCACTACATTTAAATGGGCAAGAATTGATTACCACTGCCAGCATTGGTATTGCTTTAAGTGCTAATCATCATGACGAACCTGGGCAAATGCTACGGGATGCTGATATTGCCATGTACCGTGCCAAGCAACAAGGTAAAGCGAATTTTAATGTATTTTAGTTAGTGTTGATGAGGTGTAGGGGTAAGGGAATGAAGAATTTACCCCTATCTTTAAGTTATGCTCTTATTTTTTCTGCCGAGTTGGTGCCAATACCATCAACATATCCATCTGCTGTGTCTCTGGGGTTAAAGATGTGGTAGCTGAGACACTGTAAATTGAACCAATTGTCTGTTTAAAGATGTTGAAAAATTCATTATTTTGAAATTCCTGGGGAATCAAACCATAAATCCATGATAGGGAAGAACCCATATTGACGTAAAAATAACCTTGATTCGGGTAGGGAAGTGAATTTGTTGCAGTCGTAAAATTATAAGTGTCAGATAGCTGCACATAGGGTTTGGGAAGTAAATCTGTGATTGCACCAAATCCAGTGGTGAGAAGTAGGGTATCTTGTTCAATCCAACTGTAGGCAAATGGGCTAAAAGAACCTGTTCTATCATTCCAACTGGTGACACTTTTACCTTTGATATCACTATTTTTAATAGTTGCTTCACCATTGCTGGAGGATTTAACTAATTGCTCTAATTTATTTAAGGTGTTTTCAGCAACACTACGATTATTAGTTTTGACAATTAAACCAACACCGAAATTAGCGTTGGGACTAAATAATTTAAACAATCCTCCCTTGGTTGGGAAAGTGAAAAAGCCATATTCCCCATCCATCCAGCCAATAAAGTCTTTGTCAAAATCCAAGCCAGTGGTAGTGCGGACAAAATTGCGAAATTCAGTTAACCCTTTCTTGACTTCAGGTATACTTTCAAATCCACGGGACAACGCTTGCCAATATAGGTTAATATTACTACCTGTGATTGCTGAATATGTGGCAGCAGGCATTCGAGATATCATTAGTTGTTCTCTTTTGCTGACTGGCTTCTTGGCTGATTTTAGCTGATTTGCAGTTGTCGATTTTGCCATGTAAGCTTGAACTTGAAAACGCATTCCTTCCGGTTGTAAGCGCAGGGAACTATTAATGCTTTTGTATGCTTTTAACTGTTCGAGGTTAATATTGTCCAAACCCAGTAATGGCAAAGTGTTGCTGAATTCAGCCGGAAAATCTTGAGCTAAATCTTTAATTAAATCTTGAACTAAACTCATGTAAGCAACGGGGTTTTGGTACATGGAAAATAGTACCCCTGGGGCTTGATGTTGTTGAGTTAATGTTTGTAATTCTGAGTTAGCCCTAATATTGGCAATCTTTCCATTCTTGGTGTCAATTAATTGTTCCAAGGGTTTACTATCTAATCCTAAAACAACATAACCTGGAAAAGTTGCGATCGCTAAATTATTTTGTCGTCTATTTTTAAGTTTATTTAATGATTCTGGTAATGATTTGACTCTCTGTTTAATGGCTTTCGTTGGCAGTGGTTTGGCTGAGGTGTTTGTTTTAATTTCAAATATTGTCGCACCTTGATATTCGCGAATTTTCACCTTGTTTTTATCTTTTTTGACTTCATCCAAAAAAGTCTCTACTCGCATGTCGTTGGTAATGGGAAATACCATCACAAAACTTGATTCCATAGTTGCCGGATTATTGCTAATTTTAGGCATAAAAGCAACTACGATTTCTTCTCCTAGCCAAGATTGTATGTCTCTGGCATAGTTGAAACCCAGATTCGGGGGCATAAATTTGAATATTGTTTGCTTTGCCATGTGGAACAAATGAAAGCGAGTCAAATTATCCCATTTTTCGGGTTTAATACTGATGAAACCAACTAAAGGTGAATCTGTAGGTAAAAAATTGATAATCTCTTGTGTGGTGGAATTATTTGGCTGTTCGTTGACTTGTTTGGCGATATTATTGTGATTTTTAGCCGCAAGAGTCAGCTTTTTGTCTAAAAAAATAATTGCATCACTTAATGGTTGATTTTGATGATTTTTTGGTGATGAAAGTGCAATTGAATTAGCCGAAGATTGACTAGTTACTCGTAATTTTGTGTTTAATTCCTCGGCTTTTGCCCCTGACATACATAACAATAAACCAAGAGCGGTTGTTATGCTCCCCTTAACCATTATTCTCATACTGTATACCTTTGGATAATGTATTTTGTAATCGTATTTTCTTACTAACATAAAAAGATACAAACTACATCTAGTATATTTGCGTATATTGATTTTAATTATATAAAACTTTCAACATCCAGAAATTTAATTAATAATTAAAAATTTATGAGTTTTTTTTGGATAAATCATAAATATTATTTACTCAGCATTTTGTAAAAATTTTTGTAGAGAAGCTTGTATTTTTGGTTGCTTTATGTACACTTGTGCAGCTTCCAATAAATTATGAATATTATCAGGACTAATATCATCAATATCGTCACTTAAACGCTTACCAGTTAAATCGCGATCGAGTTTAAATTGTAGTCGTAAAATGCGCTCATGTGCTATCTGTTTAGTGATGTATTCATAAATTTCCGAAGAGCCGTCAAATAATACACCAATTAAGGGTTGTGCCCATTGAATTAAACCCCAATGTTGAGCATATTCGTAAGGAATAACTCGCGTACGCTCACCCGTACCAATGGAAAGAATGCGGATATCCTCCACCTTATATCCTAATTTTAAAGCTTCAGCGATCGCACAACTTGATGGGTTGTTAGCTGCAACTCCGCCATCAATAGCTGAAAATACAGATTTAATGGAGTAAACAGATGTTTTATTGGGGATTTGCTGCCAATCTGGGGAAACAATTGCTTCTCGAAATGAGCCGATATACTTAGTGATTGTCCGAGTTTGCCCACTACCCATGCCATCGATGATTCTAATTTGGGCGTTGTTATAAACGTCATTCACAGAAGCGGCATCTTCATCCAAAATAATGGCATTTTTTAACCCATCTTGGGCATTTCCACTCACTCTTTTATCGAGTCGATGTGCAGGAAAATAAGTTGGTGCAGAAGCTGAACAAACGCATATTTCCCATAGGGGAATGTTGCCGTATCCCTTATCTTGTCGCCAATTTTTAAAAAAGATGGGTTCACGCTCGATTGTGTCAAAAGAAATTACCAGTAATAAGGGTGAGAAAATATCAAAAAGGGTAGTGTCACCAAAAGCCGATTGCATAACTTTGATTAAACCTGCATCGGAAAATTTTGGTGCCGAAATCCCATGTTTGAAAAGTAAAGGCAGACGTTTGAGGGTAAGTCTTTTTTTATAGGGGAAAATAATTGAACTTTTTTGCTGATATAGTTCGACGATTTCTTCACTCTTACGACCTCGTGCGATCGCAGCTGCTAGAATAGAACCAGTGGAGGTTCCGGCAATCAAGTGAAAATACTCATTCAGAGGTTGCTGAATTTCCTTTTCAATTGCAGCCAGCATTTTCGCTGCTACTATTCCCCGTATTCCTCCTCCATCTAAACTTAAGATTCTAAATACCATAATTTCAATATTTTTTATTTCCCTAAAAATATACCCGCAAAATCAGTAATTGCGGGTAACTTATGTATCTACCAAAAATAATTTATTCTCACATCATGTGCGGCTAATCACTTACAATTATAAAGTTCTCCGCGTTCGCGCGTCTCTAAGTCTCCGTGTCAGTCTTAATAATAAGTATCCAACCAGACATGATATGATTCCTGAATCTGGAGATTATTAAAACTTATACCCTCTAGCCACCCAATAATACCAATCATTCAGCGCTTCCTGAGTATCACTGTCAGCGTCAAGCACTTTTAAATCATTTAACTTGGCAATTTCGACATCATCATCGCTACCCCCAGTTTCTACTACCTCCACAAGCATGTCACGCAAACATTCTTCCTCGGTAGCCATACCCAAAACCTCAACATCTTTTTCCGGTGAAGTTCCCTTGCGTCCTTTTTTTGCCCATTTGGCATTAAAGGGGAAGTTGAGACTGTCATCTAGATAATAATACCAGCCCATTGCCCGGTCTTCCTTATCCTCAGCATCAATAAGAATCTCACTTTTAATCCGTTCTTCGCGATTTGCATCTAATTCGACATTCGACATAACAACGCCCCCCACGGTATCAGACTTAATAAAGGTAAATATTACCGATTTCAGTCTATCAACTCAACTATTCTGGAGAATTTTCTTGAGAATATTATTTTTAGTAGTTTACCAAAGTCACTTTGCCGGGACAAAAATCTCCGCGTCTTTGTGTTTACCTGTCAATTCTCGGTTAAGGAACTACTGGTAATTTCATACTGGATATGCATTGATCATCTATTATTTTACCTTAATCCCAAATTTGTAATTTTTGGTTGATTTCTGATCTTTACCCACAGGAATTTTTACTGCAATTGATGTCACAAAAGTCTCGATGGTGATACTTGCAAACAAAAATAATATTCCGCCAAAAACAGGCTTTTTTAGATGATTTATTGATGAAAATGCGATCGCTATTTTTCGACTAGAGACATCTTTAAGAAATTAATCTCACTAAATTATACGATATTTATAAGTATTAATACATAAGCACAAATTGCAACTGACATCAGCATGAGGGTATAGACTCATTTGAAGCATAGACAAAACCTCTGTAGTATATTCACCGAGTAACCTGAGAACAAACTTGCAAATAAAAAATAGGCATATGACAGTTATAGTCTTCGGCAGTATTAATATTGACTTAGTTGCGACAGCTCCACGACTGCCCGTTGCCGGTGAAACACTGATGGGACGAGACTTTTTTAAAGCGCCGGGTGGAAAAGGAGCCAACCAAGCTGTGGCTGTAGCCCGTTTAGGCATAACCACATATATGATTGGACGTGTTGGCGCACATAGTTTTGGTGCTGAACTGATTACGAGTTTGCAAACTTCGGGAGTGCGAACCGAGAATGTTTCCATTGAAGCAACTGCGAGTTCTGGTGTGGCGGTAATTATTGTAGATGATACTGGCGAAAATCAAATTATTGTCATACCTGGAGCTAACGGACTCGTAGATAAGGAAGATGTGGAGCGGCTGTCAAATTTATTACCAAGAGCCAAAGCCTTACTTCTGCAATTTGAAGTCCCCATGTCAAGTGTAGTTGCGGCTGCTAGGGCTGCACATCATGCCGGGGTGAAAGTAATTCTCGATCCAGCCCCCGTACAATTAGATGTTCCTGAAGAACTTTATTCCCTAGTAGATATCATTACTCCCAACGAAGTTGAAGCCAGACAATTAGTAGGTTTTCCCGTCGAAGATAAGGAATCCGCAGCCAAAGCCGCAGAAATTTTGTTAGCAAGGGGAGTCAAATGCGTCATTATTAAACTTGGGGCAAAAGGGGTATATTGTGCTAGCGACAAAGAATGCTTTTTTATCCCCGCCTTTCCCGTACAAGCAATTGATACAACTGCGGCTGGAGATGCATTTAGTGGCGGATTAGCAGCAGCGATCGCCTCTGACTTAAGTTTACATGATAGTGTCACTTGGGGAGCAGCAGCCGGTGCGATCGCAGCAACGAAACCGGGCGCACAACCATCTTTACCTGATAAATATACCTTCGATATTTTCCTTAAAGAAAGAGGAATTAGAAGTCTTGATTAATGAGTTTTGTCTGCTGAGATATTAATTTTCCTATATTGTCCTTTCGTTTTACGCTTTCCTCTATGAAACAACAAGTTTTACTCGATCATGATGGGGCAGTTGATGACTTTCTGGCTACCATGCTGCTGATGACGATGGAACATATCGAACCCCTTGGTGTTATCGTCACGCCTGCGGATTGTTATATCCAACCTGCTGTCAGTGCTACCCGCAAAATTTTAGACTTAATGGGAAAATCCCATATTCCCGTTGCTGAAAGCACCCTGCGCGGCATTAATGCATTTCCCAATCTCTATCGTCGTGATTCTTTTGTCATTGATAACTTTCCCATTCTCAACCAACGAGACACCTACACCACCCCTTTACTGAGGGAATCGGGGCAAGATTTCATGATTCGGGTTCTCCAAGAAGCATCAACACCCGTAACATTGCTAATTACGGGACCATTAACAAATCTTGCCTATGCACTTGACAAAGCACCCGAAATAGAATCCAAAATTCAGCGTTTAATTTGGATGGGTGGTGCATTGAATGTCCCTGGTAATGTTGAAAAAAATTGGGAACCTGGACAAGACGGAAGTGCAGAGTGGAATGCTTATTGGGATGCCCTGGCGGTGGCACGAGTTTGGCAAAGCTCTCTCGAAATTATTATGTGTTCGTTGGATATTACGAATAATGTTCCTGTCAACCCCGAATTTGTGCAAAAACTGGGTAAACAAAGGCAATACGATATATCTGATCTGGCGGGGCAATGCTACGCTTTAGTGATTCCTCAAGATTATTATGCTTGGGATGTTTTAGCGACTTCGTATTTAGGGCATCCTCCAGCATTTCAATTGCGCCCCTGGGAAACAGAAATTATTGCCACAGGCAAAAGTCAGGGACGCACAAAAGTAGTGTCGGGAGGACGAAAAATCTTGGCAATGGATACAGTTGATAAAGATTGGTTTTATCCCTATATATTGCAACAGTGGCAAAGATAAGCAAACTTGCTGATGCTACAAGTAATTTAAAAAGGTTTCGGGAACTAGTCTAAATTTGCCAGATTTGCAATCATTAATATCAACCCAAACAGCAAGTTTTTTTCTCTCACCCTCAGTAAATTCTTGTCTTTGCAGTTGATAATATTTAGGCTCAACAAAATCGCATTCATATAATTGAATAATTTCGTGACCTTGCTTACCATTGAAAGTAAAAATATTCTCAAGACAAGCAACATAGCGAATATTTTGCAATTCTGCCTGAATTTCTTCCTGAAATTCGCGTTTTAAAGCCTCAAGACTAGTTTCGCCAAAGTCAACTCCTCCACCCATAGCGCGATAAAATTGATCTCCTTTTACCGGATCATATCCTTCAGAAACAAATATTTTATTGCCATCACGAATTAATCCTAAGGCAATAACACGAATTTCACCTTCTTTGTGCATATTAATAGTTAATAGTTAATGATTAAGAATCATATAAAAATAAGTAGTGTAAGCGTCTCGCTTGCTATTTTTCCAAGGTGGGCAAGATGCCCACACTACTGATTAAATTTATTTTTATATGAATACTTACTAGACATTTTAATTATCGTAGATAAAGGAAGGACGACTATCACTTTCTTCAACTGTCCAATCTGAATTTTCGCCGCCGATGTAGAGTTCTTCGATAACCACATATTCTTGGCTTAGTTGTGTTAGAGCATTCACCAAAATATCAATTGCGATCGCATCACTTGTACCTAAGTCAAACCAGCATCGTGCCCATTGTCCCTCATACTCAAATTCTCCCATATTGTGCATGAGCGCCTTGAGGCTATGATCATAACCCTCTTGGTCGTAACTCATATAACTAATTTCCAGTCCCGTATCTTGTACTTGCAGATTTTCAGCGTTAAAACCACCTAATTTTCCAAGATAAAACCAAGAGTGAAATACTTCTTCAACGTACTCTTTCTCACGTTGGGAAGGAATTGTGCTGAATTTTAGCCAAATCCAAACGTCAAATGGGTTAATTTCGCGAAACTGTATCAGCATAGGGGGAAAGGGAAAAAGGAGGACAGGGATTAATCCAAAATGTTTTTGGATTCAGAAACAATTTTAGAAGAGAGAGGGAAATTATGGGAGATGGGGAGATGGGGAGATGGGGAGATGGGGAGATGGGGAGACACGGAGATTTGGTCTGTAAAGGTAGTTCTCTGTGTCCTCCCATGACTTATTTTCCTAGGTTATTGATACTTTTATCGGCATTGCCGCGTTCGCGTTCGATTTGCTTAACTAAACCTGCTGGAAGTTGATTTTTTTTCGTTAAGGCTTTGTCAAAGTGATTCACGGCATCACGCATTAATTGTGGATTTTTGTCCTTTTTAGCTTTTTCACGCAAAATCTGGGCTTTGAGATAATAAACTTCTGGATTATCGGAGGTAGCTTTTAAAGCTTTTTCGGCATAGTCAAGAGCCTTCGGATATTGTTTCATATCGCGATATGCGATCGCGATGCCTCTATCAACTAAATATGTGGGTGCAGCATTTTTCTCCAAACGCTGAATCGCTTGTGCGGGGTCTGCAAATGGTAAATTGACTGCTAACATTAAATCCATGTAACCCTTAATTAAGTTGAGTTCTGGGTCTTGTGGTGATACTGCCTCCGCTTTGTCAAGATATTCATAAACTTTCCGCAGCTTACTTAATGCTTGTGGCGCACCGTTAACTGTTCCCTGACGACTGAGAATAACTGCACCACCCAGAAATTCACCAACTGCTGCATATAAATTGCCACGCAGTTTATCAGTCTCCATTAATTTTTCAGCCGCTTTTAGGGTTTGTTGACTGTAGCTTTCGAGACCTGCAATATCTTTATTGGTGTACGCCAAAGAAGCTCTCATCGCATATAGTAGCGGCTCATTAGCTTCCGTGGTTAATGCTTGTTCTAACAAACTGTTAGCTGTTTGGTAATCGCCTTTGAGGAAAACAGCATTAAATACTGCTTCTGTATTGTTCCCAATATTACGCTGGTCTTTTGTACGGAAGGGGTCGGCAGCAAATACAGGGTTGAGTGCTGTCACCAATAAAATTGCTGCTGTAAATAATGTAGCAGGAAGTTTTTTTAACTTTATTGGCAAAAAGAATTTTGAATATGGGAACCTATGGGTCATGACTTGCCTCAGAACTATTACTGGTGTACGTGTTTTAGATATTACTTATAATTACAATGGTATTAATTAAATTTTAGATGATGATTTTAGACTGAATAATGATTTAGATACATCTGTAGATTGGTAGTAAATGCTGGGGCATGAGCTTCTCCCTTTGGGAATATCACTCTCAAGTAACCCATAATCTTTATACAGAATCCAAAATAGATTCAGCCTCATTCTGAGTTTTGATGACTCTAGTAATTTTTTCGAGTTCCCAGAGTTTTTATTGTTAAACTCAATCACCTGGAAATTGCCTAGTCATAATTCTCAGCCTCTTGTAATATCATGTGCGGCTAATCTCTGACAATTGAGATTTCTCCGCATCCCCGCGTCTCTGAGTCTCCGTGTCGCGCTTCATGATAAGTATGCAACCGGACATGATGTGACATGGGTATCCCAGCCCGTCGGAATATGCCACTTAATAGAAACATCAGATTGTCCAATCATAAGTTTGTCACAATGGAGATTAGGGAATAATAACTTTAAGCCTGATTGGTTAATCTTAGGTCTTTGTGTAATCAAAGAAACGTAGTTTCTTGATTTTTCTGGCTAATTTGAGATTTTCCGTGAAGAGACACTGGGTTTGTTCGGGTATTATTTCTGGCTTTCCCATGCTCCATGCTCAATAACCAAACATATTTCTTGAATTTTTCGGAACTATACATTTACCCGTCGTGTAGTTAATCAATAAGTTGCTGACTTTTTTGGTAATCTGAACAAATGCTCTATCTCAGAAATCTCACTTATCATCCAACCGCTTGCCCCAATCCAATTCTCAACTCCATTAATCTCGATTTGGAATCCCAAAAACTGGGTTTAATTATCGGACCAAGTGGTTCTGGTAAAAGCACGTTGCTGGAAATTTTATCGGGACTCGCAGAACCGACATCCGGATCAATTTTTTGGCGCGAACAGGAACTGATTGCGGAACAGGTACAGCAATTAGCTGGATTAGTATTTCAGTTTCCCGAAAGACATTTTTGTGGTGGGACAATTTTAGAAGAATTGCGCTTGGGACATCCCGAAATAGGTAGCGAGAGGGTAAAGGAAGCACTCAGCGAAGTCGGATTAGAGCATTTATCCCTATCAACACCACCACATGCATTAAGTGGAGGTCAACAAAGGCGTTTAGCTTTGGCAGTACAATTGATTCGCCAACCGCATATCTTATTATTGGATGAACCTACGGCTGGCTTGGATTGGTCAATGCGCCAGCAATTAGTCAACTTATTAGCCAAATTAAAACAGCATTGGACGCTTCTGGTGGTGACACATGATGCTGGAGATTTACTGGCTATAGCCGACCATTGTTGGAGTATTCAGCAGGGAGAACTAAAAATAATAGACCCTGTAGAACTGGAAGCAAAGATAAAAGAACCTCAACCAGCAGCTTAATTTCAAGCTAGACTAAACTTGCAAAATCCAATTGTATATTTTGGTGAGTTGACGATGCACACTTGGCACTGGCGTACTTGGCAAGGTTTACCTTATCTAACTTGTAGTTTGCTAGAATCTTTTCCCCATGGTTTTTTTACACAACAGTTTGTGGGTAAGCCACCACAGGAATTAACGAAGGTGTTACAACCACAAGCCTCTGGTTATCGTTTAAAACAGGTGCATGGCAATATTGTTTTGACACCTGAGGAAATCACCCATAAGTTGGCGACTGGTGGTGATGATGTTGACGGGGATGGTGATACTGCACTCGTACATGGTGATGGCATTGCTAGTAATATGTCGCAGCAGGCAGTTTGGGTCGCGAGTGCTGATTGTACACCTGCGTTGATTGCTGATGTGAACACTGGTGCGGTAGCGGCGGTACATGCAGGTTGGCGAGGTACAGCAAAAAAAATTGTCCCAGTCGCAATTTCGCGTTTGCTTGCCCAAGGTAGTAAGCTGGGAGATATTAGGGTAGCATTGGGTCCAGCTATTACTGGTGAAGTGTATCAAGTTTCAATTGAAACTGCGGCTGAAGTTGGTGACAGTATTTCTCCAGAAACTCATCCCCATAAAATTGTTACAAGTTTGGTGGAACAGGCAAATTCGCCGATTTTACCTGATCCCGAAGCTGGAAAAGCCCGGTTGGATGTGCGACGGGTGAATGTCATACAGATGGAAAATATGGGAATTGCCCCAGAACAAATTGCGATCGCACCCTATTGTACTTTCCAGACTCCCGAATATTTCTTTTCCTATCGTCGAGAAAGGGAGAAAAAAGTTCAATGGTCGGGAATTGTTAGTAAATAATTAAAAATTCCCAGCAATCAAATTTGAGTTAAGATTTGAGCGATCGCCTACAGTCAAGATTCAAATTAATTTCAAGTTAAATAATATACAATGCCCACAAACCCTGCTGTAACTAAGGGCACTGTTAAATTATCTGTTCCATGTGGTGAAACTGCTTCTACAAGCGTAGCCGCAGCAGCCGCGACAACAGCAGTCACAATTGCTATCCATGTTTCCCAAGTTAGAGAATTGGGACTGAAAATTGAAGTTGGTAGCAGAGTTAATACCAGAAAAATGACAACAACACTGGTGACAAACATCACTAACGAACCTTCCCAAGTTCTCGTACTCTCGGCAAATTGATACTTGTGTTTTCCGTAATTTTTACCAATTAATGCCGCTAATGCATCTCCCCAAGTCATCGCCATGACTCCAGCAGTCGCAATTGGCACTTGGTCTACTGACAGTGGTCGCCAAAATACTGCAAATAAAAGCGTGACTGAAATGGCAAAATAAATTGTTCCTGGGGAGCTACTGGAAGTGTCCATGGCGCTCACAAGTCGGTAACGATAGAACAGGTAATTGAGGAAGATAAAGGAAGCAAAAGGAATAATTCCGATTTCCCAGGAGTTAAATAGTGCTAAAACTCCAAAAATCCACATTCCCGCGCCGATATGTATGAATTTGCGTGTTAAATCTGGTTTAATCGCAAAAACTCTTCTTAGTGTTTCTCCTATAATTAGAAGTGCTGTGGCGTATGTATAAGAAATGACAAGACCCATATAGTCATTTGCTGTCATAACATTTGTATTTGTTGATTTTGTTGATTGGGAAATTTGAAAATTTGAAAATTTAAAAAATATATATTACATACCTGGAAAAGTTCAATGATTTCCATTAAATCGGTAAATCAATCCGTTTTAAATCCTCTAATACTTCCGCCGCAGATTGATAGCGATCGCTAAAATGATAGCAGACCATCTGATCAATAATTGCTGCCAGGGCATCACTAACTTTGGCAAAATTGCGCCATTCAACATTTCCCGTATCTTGGTTGATTGCCAGGGCATGGGGTGCTATTCCCGTTAATGCTTGAATTGCAATCATCCCCAAAGCATAAACATCACTGGATAAACGCGGATGCCCCACAAGTTGTTCGGGTGCTGCATAACCGCGTGTCCCAATGGCAACCGTGGCTAGTTCTGTTTTTTCGGTATTGGGTGGTTGCATGGTTTTGACTGCACCAAAATCAATCAATACCAATTTATTATCTTGGGAATTGCGAATAATATTTTCTGGTTTAATATCGCGGTGAATGACTCGATGTTCGTGGACAAATTTAAGTACCTGCAAGATACTTTTGAGCATTTCAATTACATATAGCTCATCTTTAACAGCGTTTGCAGATGATAATTCTTGATGTAAAGTTTTGCCTTTAACATATTCCTGCACCAAATAAAATTCTTGATTTTCTGTAAAAAATGCCAATAAATCGGGAATTTGAGGATGTTTACCCAAAATCAATAAAATCTCAGCTTCCGCATCAAATAACCTCCGGGCAACTTGCAGAAATCGAGCATCGCGACGTGCAGGCATTAATTGCTTGACAACACAAGTGGGATTGCCGGGGCGTTGTCTATCTTTTGCCAAATAGGTACAACCAAAGCCCCCGGAACCCAAAACACGACTAATCTCATATCTACCACTGAGGAGAAAATCACCCGTTTGACGTTGGGGCGTATCAATTACGGCATTAGTGGGTAGAGAAGTATTATCCCCAATATGGGTATTTTCCTTCAACAACGCACTTAATTGTGCGATCGCTTCCTGTTGTTTCTCAACTTGGAGGATAATTATTCTAGTTTCTATTTGGGTGCGGTAGGTTGAATATGCCATCACACCGACACCAGTCATTAATAAAGCCATTGCTGGAGGTGCTAAAGGTATCCAACCAGCTTGGAGAAAGATTAAATAACAGATTCCCAGCAATCCGCCTAAACTGGTTGTACCAACTAACAATAAAAATAGGGGATTGCGAACTCGCCAAGCTAATACTCCACCAAGAATTGCCCAAAGCCATATCCAACCAATTTCTTGCCAATCCTGCCAGTACCAAATTTGACGTTTGCCATCGAGAACTGTACTTAGTATTTGACTGACTGTCTGGGCGTGGATGAATATGGGGGCAGTACCAAAGGGTTGGTGAGCAAGGGCACTGTAGGGTGTAGAAACTCCCCTATCCATGCTTGTGGCTGTACTGCCAATAATGACTAATTTATCTTTAATTAAATTAGGATTAACTTTGTTATTTAAAATATCTGTAACGGATACTGCTTGAGCCAGGGAATTGGGGTGACGGTAATCAAGCATAATTTGATAACCATCAGCATCTGCATTGACGTAACTACCAGAATTTTTTTGCAGATTTGGTATTACTGTTTGACCTAATACCCACTTTTCATTGATAAAATTAGATTCTATATTTTGTTTTTGTAGGTATTCTAAAGCCAACAATGAGGCAAATGAATACTTGAAATGACACTTCTTATCATCCGAGTCTGCGAATAATAAACTACGACGAATAATGCGATCGCGATCTGGTGCTAAGTCATTAAAACCAATATTTTCAATGGTAAAATTTGGTGGTGGCGGGATTTCCGGGTCGTTCAAACTACTAAATCCACAAACACCAAAAATATTGCTGGGATTTTTTACCCCATCTCCAAGATTCTTTTGCTGGGGACGATAAATATTTAAACCAATCACACGAGGTTGGTATGACTCCAACTTTACCAACAATTTATTTACTGTCGCATCCGGTAACGGATATCCCTCACGTTGAATATCATCTTCCGTGACTGTGACTAGTAACAAGCGATTATCAGGAGTAGTGGCAGTACGAGAACGAATTAAATAGTCGTATGCAGCTAATTCCAGAGGTTGTAACCACTGCAAATAACGTATTCCTGCAATTAAGGCTGTCACACCCACACTCGTAATTAGTAACAGCGACAGCTTACCCTGAGGTTTCTGATGTTGCACATCTTGCACTGAAAAATCTGTCGGCTGTCTGTCGGCAACAACAACTTCACCATGACTGTCTTTGACATCCTGCTTGATATTCAAAAAGCGAATTTTTTTGAAAAGTCCAATCATGATGGTTTTGTGGAAACCCAAAGTGGTAGATGTTACAAGTGGCAGGATTAATCTAAATTACCCCAATTAATATAAATGTAGCAATTTCACAGGGCATCAAATCAGAAATTATGCCAAAGAAGTCAATCATTTGAGGGAAATCTAATTTCCGACTATCCATTCCAGAAACAAACCCAGACGACTATCTTGACTCGCTTTTGTATTCTGTTTCTCGATATTTGTGGAAATTCGCAATTTCCGAGTCACCGCATACCCCACTGAGAGACTAGTTAAACCTGCCTCTGATGAAGTGCCAGGAGCAATCCAACTTTGAGTCAGGGAAATATCTGCACCACCACCACGAGACAATACCAACAGCAACTTTGCACCTAAATTTACCCCACTAGTCGAATATTGCTCCACTTCCAAATGTCGATAGCCAATCACAGGTGCAATATTCACATAACTGCCTAAAGGACGCAAATAGTAATTAAAATTAACACCATAGGAATTATGATTACCACTAAAAGCTGTGTGATAATCACCACTGACTGTCAAGCGACTATTACCAATAAAAATATCTTCGACACCTAAATTTACACCACCCCCTTGCCCATTTGTCGAAATGTGCGAATAACCAAACCTCAAGCGGGTGGGAAAACTGGGATCATTTCTAATCTCATCTAAAATATTCGGTATTCGCCTCTGCCATCTTTGTAAAACTGGACTATTTTTAATTACTTCTGGACTCAAATCTAAATCTTCTGCCGCCGTAGATGGAGTTTGACACCAAGCTGGATTGAGAGTTAGACAAAAGCTGCTGATTAACCCCAATAATATCCATAATGGGGTCTGTGAAAGCTTTTTTAGAGATATAACTTTTACCCATAAATTGTCTACATACATAATTTATACTCAATACGCTTCATCCCAAGTTCGGCAAATTCTTGATCATTAATTTTTCTCCGTGTCTCCCTATCTAGTCATCCCCGCGTCTGTTTGATTGCTATTCTATAGGCGAACATAATATCTGGAGTTGCTCAGAAACGTATTTATTTATACATAAGGGCATTCCCACAAAAAAGTGGTTCCGCAGAAACGAAACCACTTAATTATTTAACCAATCACTGATGATTTAGCGAGCCATACCATGAGTAGGTGCGGCATCAATCGGTTTGAGGAAATACAGCTTTGTTATTTGCCAAGCATTAGAAAGGTAGTAAGGCAATTTTTGGAAAAATTGCACTGGCTTGGGCGTATTAGAACTAACAATTTCCGTTAATTTCTCGTTATTTTGGACGCAAATCTCCAAGCGTTGATAGAACTCAGGATGATCTACATTCAATTTTACAGGGAAGACACGACCCGCAGTTTCATTCGTCTTTTTAATGACTTCGTATTCAAACTCCCGTGTATTCAACCCCAAGGACTCATAGAACTTGGTACGTTGAATATCATTCAGATACATGGTTGCAAATACCGACAGCAGAAAGAAGCGACACCATAAACGTGCTTTCCAGTCGTTGAGGGTTTCAGGTTGTGCGCGCATGACTGCATCAAAAAAGTCACCGTGGCGGTTTTCATCCTGACACCAGTTTTCAAACCAACGGAAAATTGGATAAATGCGATCGCTGGGATTTGCTTCTAAATGACGGAAAATAGTAATGTAGCGCCAGTAACCGATTTTCTCAGAAAGATAAGTCGCGTAGAAAATAAATTTCGGTTTAAAGAATGTATAGCTACGACTCTTTGTCAAGAAGCCCAAATCAAGCGATAAATTAAAATCCGAGAGCGCCTTATTCAAAAAGCCAGCGTGACGTGCTTCATCCCGCGACATCAAGTTAAAGCCTTCAGCCAGTAGGGGGCTTTTATCTTTGAGACGACGACCAAGTTCTTTATATAGCAAAAATCCCGAAAATTCAGCAGTACAGGAACGTTCTAGAAATTCAACGAACAACTGACGAGTTTCCCCATCAATATGATCCCAGGATTGCTCAAATTGCTCATCCCGAACGAAGTGATGGCGATTATAGTCAGCGCGAAACTCTTCGACAATGGCTTTTACCTCATCTTCATTGATAGATAAATCCATCTTTGCCATTTCATCGAAGTCCGTGGTGTAAAACCGGGGTGTCAGCAAAGTTTCCTTCGCTGGGACTTTTGTCCCCGCACGCATTTCTTCAAAACCTGGTTTTTTTAGGGAATCTACCATGTCTAAATTGCTCTTGCTTTTCTTCTGAGTTTTCTACGTTGGAATGCACTACTGAGACATGAGACATGTTCTCATCGGCGCAAGCAACGACAATAATTGTTTAAGTATAAATCTCAGTCTACCAAGGCACGGCACAAAAAAAGGAGGGGAAAAACGTTAAGAGTTGCAACAAATCTTTTCGTAGCCGGAAAATCATCCAATTGGGTGATGAGGTTGGGGGAAGTGTATTGACTAAATACCCGACATACTTGATTGTGTAGCGACTAAAATGGAATTGTATATTTTGTAATTATTGCACCAGTTAGAAATCACGGTGATATCGGAAATTTAACATTCATTTAATATTATTTTGGAGACAAAACAAATGAATATTGAACAGCAGGAAGTTAGAGTCAAAGAACATCAAGACCGCTTGATGATATCTTACATCTTATCTGGGTGCTTTTTTATTGGTTTAGGTGGATTACACCGTATATATAATGGAAAAGTTGGCACTGGCGTTTTGTGGTTATTGACTGGCGGTTTATTTGGAATTGGACAATTTATTGATTTATTTTTAATTCCGGAAATGGTTACAGAACGGGAAATGCAATTACGTTTAAAAGCTGGATTATCGCCATTGGGAGTGCCTGAAAATCAAGTTGTTGTTGCCGAGCAATTATATAACTCACCAAAGGAAAACTTAATGGTAAGGTTAATTGGAGCCGCAGAAAATAATGCTGGTAGACTCACAGTTACTCAAGGCGTAAAGGCAACTGGAGCAAGCTTCCTAGAAGTTGAAAGTACATTAAAAGAGATGCTAAAATCGGGATATGTGTATATCAATAACGACCCCATTACTGGAGCCGTTACTTATCATTTCCATGAAATTGGTTAGTTGTTAATTGATTAGTAGTTAATGATGAATAGTTAATTATTAAAAGTTAGCGACAACGACTCAGTAATATTCAATCCCGAATCCCCATTAACTATTAACCAATCTATAATTAACCATTAACCAAACTCTAATTTCTTCCCAACCATTTTTGACCGTTCAAGCGGTAAACTAATCTCGATACCAACATGTCAAGGGTAACTTTGCGCTCGTCAATTAAAAATGATTCCAGTGTGCTGGGAACTTTACCTTCATTGCAAGAAAACGCCTTTTTCCCCTGAATATTTTCTTCAGGAAAATATAAGTTAAATTGACGATAACCGTTTTGCCAACTACCAATTACCTGCCAACATTCACCAAGCTGTACACCTCTGATGGGGATTTGCTGCTTTGCAAACGAGAGTGTTAAATCTCGCACCCCTTCGGATGCGATGGCTTTTTGTAAGGCGGGCACGTAATCTTGCTGCATAAAGTCCAGAAATGGCTTATCCTCCACAGTCGGAGCCTTTTCTTTCTTGGCGACTGCGGGTTTTCCTTCTGCTGCTTTCTTTGCTGCTGGCTTGGCTGCATTGGCACTATTATCTGCGTTTGCAGTTGCCATATCGGTTGTTTCGGGTGAGTCAGTACCGGGAACCTTATCCCCCGCTTGATTTTGATTATTTTCTTCTGCCATAGCTAAAGTAAATCCTTTGTTTTGCTAATAAGCGTGAACCTGCTGCAAAACGCAACACAAGCACTCACCTTAAGGTTATTGATTCACTTTCATTTTGACACAGTCGCGCTGAAGCTATTGGTTGTAATGGCTAAAATTGATAAATTAACCCACTCAGGGAAAACATTTAAGAATTGACAATTCCTAAAAGTTAATAACCACTTAGTGGGTAATTACAAAAATCAAACTGACAATGACAATAGTTAAATAATAGTATTTTGTCGCGATCGCTAACAAGAAACGATGAACAACTAATAACTCATCAATCCATCAACCGCCGGCAACCGCAGGTACAATGCTGACTTCATCACCATCTTTAAGAGGTGTTGATGTTCCATCTAAAAAGCGAATATCTTCGCTATTAACATAGAAATTTAAAAAACGTCTTGGTTGTCCACTTTCATCACAAAGACGTTCTTTAATACCGGGACAAGCTTGTTCTAGGGAGTTTAAAAGTTCGGAAATACTATTACCCGAACATTCAAGGGTAGCTTGATTATTGGTGAATTTTTGGAGAGCGGTTGGAACTAAAACTTTTACTGCCATACTTTTAGAGAGTTTATATTTGAGATTTTGAATTTTAGACTGAATCTAAACTCCAAAATTAACTTAGTGCTTGCGATGATTCTGATTTTAGATTTTGAGGATTCCCAGGTACATGGATTTAATTACTTACCCTTCACAAATTACAAATTCTGTAGGGTATTTGCGATCGCCCAACGCACAATACATACATAATACACATGCATTACATATATTTAATGGGTGACTTGCCAACAATACCCTACAGTTAAAGCTTGATTGTTGATCTAATCCACATCCCGAAATCTCAGTCAAAATGCAAACCTTTTAGTTATTTGAGATTTTAAACTTTGAGATTTGCAACTTTGAGATTATGAACTCAATCCCAAATCTAAAACCTAAAATCCAAAATTATACAAGCACCTGTTGCCATTCAAGACGGTCTAAAGTACGAGAACGTTCAAGTGCTTGTTCAAAGCTATCAAGTTTCGCTTCAATAGTGAAGGGTTCACCAATATAACCTTGAACTGCTTCTTGAGTTTTCAAACCATTACCCGTGATGTAGACAACGGTTTTCTCATCAGGGTCAATTTTACCAGCTTCAACCAGTTTCTTTAAGACAGCAACGGTTGTACCACCTGCTGTTTCCGTAAAGATACCTTCAGTTTCAGCTAGCAACTTGATGCCTTCAATGATTTCCGCGTCGGTTACAGATTCAATATTACCGTTAGTTTTGTTGGCAATTTCAACTGCATACACACCATCTGCGGGATTCCCAATCGCAATTGATTTCGCAATTGTATTTGGTTTTACGGGTTTGATAAAGTCACGTTTTTCTCTAAATGCTTCGGCGATAGGAGAACAACCTTCAGCCTGCGCTCCACTAAATCTAACTGGCTTCCCTTCCACCAAACCAGCTTCCACAAACTCATTAAATCCTTTGTAAATTTTAGTAAATAAGGAGCCGGAAGCCAAAGGTGCAACAATATGGTCAGGTAATTCCCATCCTAATTGCTCGGCAACTTCATAACCCAGTGTCTTGGAACCTTCTGAGTAATAGGGACGTAAATTAATATTGACAAATCCCCAGCCATGTGTGTTGGCAACTTCCGAGCATAAACGGTTGACTTGGTCGTAGTTACCTTGAACTGCCATTAAGGTGGGACTGTAAATTAAGCTACCTAGAACTTTGCCTGCTTCCAAATCGGCAGGGATAAATACACAGCAGTCTAAACCAGCATAAGCAGCGATCGCGGCTGTTGAGTTGGCTAAATTTCCGGTGCTAGCACAGGATACAGTTGTAAAGCCTAATTCCCTGGCGCGGCTCAATGCGACTGATACCACCCGATCTTTGAAGCTGAGGGTGGGCATGTTGACGGCATCATTTTTAATATAAAGATTTTTTAAACCTAGGCGACGAGCCAAACGTTGAGATTTAACCAACGGACTCATCCCCGTACCAACATCAATATAGTTATCTGTAGCTACAGGCAAAAACTGACGGTAGCGCCAAATTGAATTTGGTCCCGCTTGGATACTCTCGCGGGTAACGCTCAGGCGACTGAAATCATATTTGACTTCCAAAGGACCAAAACACAACTCACATACATGCTTTGCTTCTAATTCGTACTCGGCTCCGCATTCTTTACACTTTAAAGCGGTAAAGGTCGCGTTTGCTGTTTGGGTTTGTTTGGCGATCGCCTGGGTCATTGTTTTTGCCTTCCCTGTACTTCCGTCGAATGTGAAACGATGCTACCACGGGTAAAAATACTCGTCAAACATACCCGACTTTTTTTGTCGGGATTAGTTAGTCAACCACTAAACCCTTGTGTAGTCAGGGATTGAGATTTGATATGACATCAATTTGCTGTTGATCAAAGAAAAATCATGTAACTTTCGCAAAAAAAATCTCCAAATTTTTTAGTTGCCACAGCTTTTTCAGTAGTATTCGTAAATTTGGCACAATTACAAAATACGTGTCGTCTAAGATACTGCATGCTTTAGTGTCTAAGTCAAGATGGATTTTGGATAATTAACGGTATCTCCAGCCTAGGAATTCTCAGATACGGGTTCTACCGGAGGTGCATACTGAGAATTAACAGTTAAGCTAAATAAACTATTTGACAGGTGGGGACTGTAAATATATCTATTCAGTCAACAGAAAAAATCAAAATAATCAGTGGTGTAATCTCTCCGCAAATACAAAAATCAAACTGAGTTAGCAGCAGCAAAGTGAGGGTATGGGAATATGAAGTACCAAAGAGATTTGAGAGCAAAGGAGAAAGGGAGAGAATACCTTCTGTTATTTCGCGTCAAAAACAAATCCCAGTTAACAATACTAGTAATACACCTTTTGTTTTCCTTCTCCTTACCAATAGGAGCAGCCACAGCACAAACCCAAAAGCCTTTAAAAATAACAGTCAATAGCAACCAAGATGAAATCAAAGCAAATGAACAGCTAACACTACGAGAAGCGATCGCACTTACTAACAATACCCTAACCCTAGATCAACTTACACCTAGTGAAAAAGCGCAAATTCAGCCAACAAGCGGAAATTCACGGATAGAATTTAACCTGGCGGCGGGACAAACTACCATCCAACTCACCGATGTTTTGCCAGCAATAACATCCCCTGGAGTCGTGATTGATGGTACAACCCAACCCGGATACGACACCGCACAACCCGCCAATGCTCAAGCATATGTTCCGGCATTACCAACTCGCCCAGTTGTTGCCATTACACCTGCCGATGGCAAAGAAGTATTTCGGGGATTATCTGTAGTTGCAGATAACATCACCATTCGCGGATTAAGTCTATATGGCTTTACCTCAAAACATCAAACCACAGCCAGTCTCCCCCCGGCTGATATTTTCATTGCCTCCAGCGACAGCAAAAACCACACCAATCCACCCAAAAATGTAGTTATTGAAAACAACTGGTTAGGTATTACCCCCGATGAAAAAATGCCAGAAACCACTTCCGCCTTTGGGGTATCAGTATTTAACGCGATTGACACAGTAATTAAAAATAATCGTATTTCCTACCACGACGGCAGTGGAATCATTACAGGATTTCGTGCCGAAGGAATGCAGGTACTAGAAAATATTATTATTGCTAACGGTTTAGCAGGAATGCCTGATGCAATGAGATTAGAAGGTAAAATTGCGCGATCGCAAATTCGTGCTAACTTACTATGTGCAAATGATGGTAGTGGGATATTTCTCTTTAAACCCGAAGGTGCGATCGAAATTACAGATAACAATATCAGATATAACGGACGACGCTTGCGACGCGCCGCAGTGTACCTGATGGGCAGTAACCATAAAGTCACAGATAATCAAATCAGCCATCAAGCTGGTGCTGGTGTCACCGTCACTGCATTTCCCCCCACTGGTTCATTTAATCAAGGCACATCAATTCGTAACCTGATTGAAAATAACCGTTTTGCCAAATTAGAAGGATTGAGCATCGACTTAAATACACGCGGACATGTTGGGGTTCAAGATTTCCAAACAGGTGATGGCAAAAATCCTCCCAGAACCTCCGCAAATCGTCGCTTAGATACGGGAAATGGGGCAATTAATGCACCTGAATTTCTCGCCAAAGAATTTTTAAATATTAATGGTAAAACTCGCATTGATGGCACTGCGGAACCAGGTTCACAAATCCAAATTTATCAAGTTAGAGAAGGAGCTTTACATCAAGTCATCGCTGCCGCCAAAGCAGATGAGAAAGGTAAATTTGCGGCGACATTAGAAGAACTGCAACCAGGGGAAATAATTAGCGCGATCGCAACCCATCCTGAATATGGTACCTCTGAACCGGCATATTCGGCTGTGGTGATGTCAACAAACCCGGAAACAATGGCTCAAGTTCGCCAAAACTTAGAGTTCAAAAAACCATCGGCTGAAATTCCCAACTGTACAACACCCAAACCACCAACACCAACTCCGGCTCCAGAGCCACCAGTTGAGCCAATTCCTGAACCTCCCACACCACCAGAACCCATCCGTTTACGGGTTCCCAATAATATCCACTATGCCCTAGATAAAGATTTTATCAGTGGGGCGAGTAGCAAAGTGCTAGATAAAATTGTGGCGGTATTACAGCAATATCCGACAATTGTCATTGAACTCCAGGGACACACCGATGCGCGTGCTAGCGATGCCTATAACAAAGACTTAGCATTCCGACGTGCGAGAAATGCCAGAAATTATCTAATTAAAAAAGGTATTGCACCAGAGAGAATGACAATTCGTTCCTTTGGAGAAAGAAAATTAAAAACACCTGGAAGAAATAGAGTCGAACATGCTTACAACCGTCGTGTCGAAGTCATGTTCTTTGATATTCGCGGTATTGAGATTATTTTGGAAACCCAAGATGAAGATTTGCAAATAGAAAAATAAATGAAAAATAAATGAAAAATAAATATTTATAGCGGAGACGTAGCAATGCTATGTCTCTGAAAACCAATAATCGACTCAATTCAAAAACCAGAATCAAAATTGCAAAAAATCCGTCAAATGGATTATCGACCCAATGATATCCCAGAGAGGATAATTTATGCGATCGCTTTTTATGCGTCCGATTAATTTATTACTGTTTGCCAGCCTTGGTTTCTCTTTACTAGGCAATTCAGTTGCTCAAGCTCAATACAGAGGTGACAATGATGTAGTTGTGCCTACCACATCTAATGGTGGTTCCACTGATTCCACAATATCCTCTGGCAACAGATATCCATCTGGAGGTTCTACGGCTGATAGCAATGCCCGCTTCTTTTGCCAGCAACAAAATGGTCAATATACCGTGATGTACCAACCCCAAAGTCAGCTTGGTAAAGGTTTTGCTTGGGCGAACCCCCGCAGCATGGGTGGTGGTTGGGATATGGCTCGTCGTTGTAATGCGATCGCTCAACGTTTAGAATTGTACCGTCGCGATGGTTTGTTAGAATTGCAGACTGGGATTGAAAACGGACAAAATGTTGTTTGCGTCACCACCGAAGCTAATCCAGCTTGCCGTATTGTCTTCACTGTTCCCCCAGAAAAAGACCCCTACGTCGTCCGTAACAGCGTGTTCCAAAACCTGGCATCTGCCGATAATGGCGAACAAACCTATGGTGTCAACACATATACCAGCCGTACTGGAGGTGGTAATACAGTTGAACAAATATACAATACCGTCACAGGTAGAAATAATCGCTCCTCTGCAAAATCACCCATTAGCCTCAAGCCCTTTTTAGATAAAGCTGATAGAGGTACTGGCACTCAACTCAAAAATGGAGTCAGTATTAACCGTCAGCCAGCAAAAAATCAAGCTGGTGTTCGTCTCAACCCCGGTAAATTCCGTTAATTTGAATTGCGATCGCCAAAACGGCATGGAATAGCTTGACGCACATGAACCTATTAAAAGTGCGTCTTTTTATATTTTTCAAAGTGTTAAGAAATAACTTCTGAATTTATCTATGCAGATGATGGGTTGAGGTGGGTATTCTCCAATATTTTGTATGCGGAAATACAGAATAATCATAAAAACAAAATAAAGAAATCACAGTTTTGAAGAAATATAGATATACTGTGAATAATAGTAATACCATATACAGAAACTAATTAAATTAGTCGAATAGTAGGATTTTTGAGTACAAGTTTTTGTAAAGAAATATTTATCAAAAAAACACTTCAAAACTTTACAAATCAAGGATTTAAGTTGAGTGCAAAAATACTTAATCCCTCCCCCCAAAATATCCAGTACCTCTATCTAAAAAAATCTCACCCCTCTACCCCCAATAAAGTTAGAGATATCTGTTAAATCTAGCTTTCAGGGGTTGAGTACATTATTAATCAGTTCAATAAGTTCAATCAACATCGATGATTGCATCTGCTTAGGGGCTGTCTGATATAAGCATAAAACTAGCACATCGCTTATATTATCCAGGCAAGACCGATGCAGCAGTCTTCTTTGCACAACAGAAATCTAAATCTCGGCAAAAAATCGGATAGCGCCAAAAAAACTTTTCTACAAAATTTGCTTTCTGGTCTGAATTTTTGGTCAAATATTGAGTCAATCCTTGAGCCAGTTAAAAGTGATTTTCGTATCATTTTTGAGCGCGATCCAGCTGCACGTAGTTGGCTGGAAGTAATGCTTTGCTATCCAGGTTTGCACGCACTTTGTTTTCACCGTGTCGCCCACTACTTATATATCCGTGAAGTTGCTTTGATTCCCCGTCTGATTTCCCATGTGGGACGCTTTTTGACAGGGATTGAGATTCATCCAGGGGCACAAATTGGCAAAGGTGTATTTATCGATCATGGGATGGGAGTTGTGATTGGTGAAACGGCGATAGTTGGCGACTACACGCTGATTTACCAAGGCGTAACTCTTGGTGGAACAGGAAAAGAAACAGGTAAACGTCATCCCACGATAGGTAAAAACGTTGTCGTTGGCGCTGGTGCCAAGGTTTTAGGAAATATTCAAGTAGGCGATCGCGTGCGGATTGGCGCTCATAGTGTAGTCTTGCGCGATGTCCTTCCAGATAATACCGTTGTTGGCATTCCCGGTCGTAATATCCCCCATAATCCCCAATGCAGCCTTCTACCACTAGAACACGCTAAATTACCAGATGTTGACGGGGAAATAATTCGTTCTTTGCTGTTGCGGATTGAAACTTTAGAAAAGCAAGTCCAAACTTTTACCTATTCTCGAAGCCAAAACAGCGAAATCATCAAAAGTATGAATCAACAAGTTGTCAACAAGGAGCGTTGAGAATGTTACCACCTGCCAATTCCGAGTTAGTAGACGCTCAGGTAATCAATATTCCTTTAGCAGAGCGTTGGAGAATTTTTCACCGTCTACAAGAGTTGATGATTCCTTGTTGCTGTCCTACGGATGGTTCCCTACATGTACAGATAAGCAACCTACAGACGGCTATTTTAGTTCGTAGTATTCTCATGCAATTTTTTGCTAGTCGTGAAGAATTAATTCATTGGCTAGAACAATGTTGGCAGCTTTAAGTAGTGAGAAATTAGGGATTAGGTGTGAGTAATAACCTATGGGAAAGTTGATGCCTATATAAGTCAACACTCAGCACTCAAAGCCAATAAACTTGACGAGAAGACTTACAAATACAGCACTCAGTATTTAGTTGTTTGACAACAACTTAGAGGAGCTTAATTAAATATGATTATTTATGGCAGTGATACCAGATTAATCAATTTTTTACAGAGTGAGATTGAACTATCAACTGCTGCTATCTCTGTAGCATTAAAGCATCCAGAATTACAAAATGCTCCTTTCCCAATGCTACTTTGGCAATATGGTTTAGTAGATATAGAGCAGTTAGATAGGATTTTTGACTGGCTCGAAGGGCAAGTATAAAAACTATGATTAAATGTTAATTTTGCCAGTAGAATAATTGGTGCTATCTTGATATTTTGTTTGATTAAATTTAGGAGATAATACTATGATTGTGTTAACAGCAGGCTTAAGTCTATTAGTTGTTTCTAGTGCTATCAACTCTTACATTAGCTACATTTTATTCCGCAATAATTCGGCACCTAACGCTAAAAATGATTCATGAATTATTTACTTTATGGTTGGATGGTATACAGATAATTTATGGTGGCTAGGCAAAAGTGATATAAGGAAATAATGTTTAAGGGCAATGACATTATCAGAAATCAGGGTTCAGGAGTTAGCATCAGTAGTAACTTTACTTTTATTAATGAATGAAAAGTCATTTTATTTACTTACTAACTAAGCATATATTATCGGTAAAAATTTCTCAATTCTGTAAATTACTTCTCCCTGAGAAGATGATGAAGGCTGGATTCTTAATTCTCAATTTTTAATTCTGAATTCTGAATTCTGAGTTTTTATTCATAGCAGTAACAAGTAGCAAATTTAGCAACTAATCAAGGCATCTAAAAGGAGATAGAGAAAATTCCTCAGGGGTATTTTTGAAATGAACCAAATCCAAATTAATGACACTACTCTGCGTGATGGTGAACAAGCGGCTGGCGTTGCGTTTAATCTGCAAGAAAAAGTTGCGATCGCCAAATTTCTGGATGCGATAGGTATTCGCGAACTCGAAGTCGGAATTCCAGCGATGGGTGAGGAGGAGACAAGAGCAATTGCGGCGATTTCTGACTCTGGTTTATCAGCTAAACTACTAGGCTGGAATCGTGCTGTTATTTCCGACATCAAAGCGTCTATTGCTTGCGGAATGAAGCGGGTGCATATTTCCATACCGGTTTCGGGAATTCAAATAGCTGCTAAATTTCATGGACAATGGCGTGTCACTCTCCAACAACTGAGGGATAGTATCAGCTTTGCAGTCGATAAGGGACTCTGGGTTGCTGTCGGTGGTGAAGACTCCTCTAGAGCGGATGAATGCTTCCTCCAAGATGTAGCATTATACGCACAAGAATGGGGCGCTTGCAGATTTCGCTTCTGCGATACGGTAGGAATACTAGACCCTTTCACCACTTATACGAGAGTGAAACGACTTGTTGCTGGATTACAAATACCTGTGGAAATGCACACCCACAACGACTTTGGTTTAGCAACTGCAAATGCCCTCGCTGGTTTGAAAGCTGGGGCAACATCAGTGAATACCACCGTGAATGGATTGGGAGAACGTGCTGGAAACGCAGCCCTAGAAGAAGTCGTCATGTCGCTCAAACACCTGCATGGCATTGATTTGGAGATTGATACAACCCGACTATTGGAACTTTCTCGACTAGTTGCAGCTGCTTCTGGTTGTAATGTCCCGCCTTGGAAAGCAATTGTGGGTGAAAATACCTTTGCTCATGAGTCTGGTATTCACGCTCACGGTGTACTGCAAAACCCTAATACCTATGAACCTTTTGCGCCGGAAGAAGTAGGTTGGGAGAGACGTTTGGTAGTTGGTAAGCATTCTGGAAGACATTTACTCATCAGCTTGCTACAACAATACGGAATTGTCTTAAACCGTGAAGAAAGTCAGTCAGTGCTAGATGCAGTCAGACAAGAATCAATTCAGAAAAAGCGCAATTTAACTACTCAAGAACTATTAAATTTGGTACTGGAACAGAGGTATTCCCATGCAACAATCAGATGAAATAGAACTATTTTCGCCACCAGAATTTGAGATTGGTGATAAGGTTCGCACTCGTAAGCTACTGAAAAATGATGGAACTTTCCCAGGACAAGAAATTGGGACAGTTTTGGCAAAAAAAGGAGAAATTGGCTACGTCGTTAGCATCGGTACATTTCTCCAAAGTTCTTATATTTATGCAGTTCATTTTTTACAATCAGGATTCATTGTTGGCTGCAAAAAGAAAGAATTGGAATTAATAGAAAAAAATCCAGATAAAGAGGAAGACAGATGAAGGTAATGTTACGTAAAAGTGCGAGCGGTCAGTTAACTGTATATGTTCCCAAAAAAGACCTTGAGGAAGAAGTTGTTAAGGAAACTGATTCACCCACAGGTAAAATTTTTACTTTAGCTAATGGTTGGGAATTAGAATTTTCCAATTTAGCCGAGCCTTTAAAATTACCTCAAACCTGCGAAGCAAGAAGACTTGCTTAAATATAATTAATAGGAAATGGTTAATGATTAGTAGTTAGAAGTTAGTATTTAATGGTTAATAAATAATCATTAATTTACAAAACAAAAACTAATCATTAATAACTCTACCATTACTCAATTATTTGTGCATTGCTTGCTATAACAGAATCAATTTCAGCTTTTGCCTGAACTGATGCTGCAACTAATATCCCCGAATTATGTCGGGATTCGGGGATATGAATCATACTTTTTGACAAATTTTTGACAAATAAATACAACCGAATTACATCAATTCCAGTTACGTCAGATTTATCTAAAAATTTAAGATATAACTGATGTAGACAGAAAAATTTATATTACCAGCTTTCGTTTGAGTCACAATATGACTAATACTAATCATTTACTAATCATTTACTAACCAAGAAGCTGGTTAATTTAACTAAATAAAACATCTGAATAGAGCGTAGTATCCTCTGCTTGATTAGTTTGGATTGTCAGCATACCTTCACCAATAATTAATAATTAAATAACCAGTAAATTTTATGGGTGACAAATATCTCAAGCTTTCAGAATTTGATATTGAGGGAGAGTTTCTTGGCTTTTCTGGAAATCGTCCCCAGAAATTTAAGTATCTACAATTTGCATTGGCTAAGTGCAATGCAGTGGCGACACTTACCACCGGAAATCTCAAAATCAAACTTCCTAAAGAATTGCGAACAGTGCTTGGCTTAACTTTAGTTCCAGGTAATCATATTCGGATAATTGGTCATAGTAAATTACACTCGCGAAATGGCAATATTAAGCTTAAAGCTTATGATGTCATACCTTTAGATGCTTGCCATATACATAAGCCAAATCTTCAACAAGCAATACTTGCAGTTTCCGAAACCCCCTCCAAACAAGAATGTTCTCCTAAAGCCAAAATTTTAGTTTGTCAGGGTTCCGGCTGTCGCAAACGAGGTGCAAAACAGTTATTGTCAAACATCGAAAAATCACTCTGTAACGGTAAAGCCTCGAAAGAAGTAATGCGCGAGTTACGTAATCAAGTGAAAATTCAAAGCACTGGCTGCCTCAAAAAATGCTCCAAAGCCCCTAACTGTATTGTCCAACTAGGGAAAAAGAAATATAGCCAAGTCAAACCAAATGCGATCGCATCTCTCCTTGAGGAGCATTTAAGTTAAGCTGAAGTAGCAAAGGTCAAGAGTTTTCTCTTTCTCATACCTATATTTATATTTTACAGTAAAATTGTACTAGTAAACAGTGAAGTCGTCTACTAGTCAAAACACATTTTTACTTTTTGTGCTTCTGGGTGAACTCAGAAGCATTATTTTTAGTTCAGTTTTAGTTTACTTCACCGCAGGATTACTCACATTTACTTAATGATTCATATTCATCAATAAGAGCTAGCATGGTGTAATAGCAAATGTTATCTATTGAATTAATACATTTCTTGTAATATTTTAGCAAAAAAGATACTTGTTCACATGGTTATTTTGAGTTTTAAAAGTCGCCTTCATAAACGTTTTAGCTATATTTTGGGACGATTTTTATTAGTGCTTATACTGTTACTAGTAAGTATTTTTTGTTCTCCTATACTCCCAGTAATGGTTGCTGAAGCAAACCCTGCAATTGAGTCAGTTGAAGTTGATGTATTGATTCAGGCGATGGGAGTTAGGAACCCACAGGTTTTATTGGAGGATGGTTTAAAAGTTGGTAATAGTACAAAGGTGACACTTCGTAATCAACCTGAAGGGATGATGAGTATCCAATCGGTGAAACAATTACCAATTACGATCGCAGTTCCCCAACCGGATGGTTCGGTAAAGGAGTTACCCGACCCCAAGGATAATTATAAGGTAGATTTGCTGATTACTTTGGCTGGTAAAGCTCAAATTCAAGAAAAGGGTTTATTTTTTGGCAAAAGTCAATTAAGGGTTGGTACTCCCACTGAAATTGAGGGTTTTAATTATTTGTCCAGGGGTAGCATAATTGATGTCAGAATCGTGAAATCGAAGTAATCATTTATCTGGGCTTCTTCCCCATTGTTACAAGTTCCGGTTGAATCTTAACGCAGCAAATACTTACTCGTTCTGCGTAACTATTTTCTGTGAGAACGCAGGTTATACCAATATTTGAAGTCAAAGTGTATTATTGATATATTGTCATAGATTGATTTAAATTTCTCAATATTTGATCATGCAAACACATTAAAAAATTTGTAATTCTTTACTATTAACTAATCTGACAGATAGCATTATATTAATTAAACTAAATTAGACTAAAAAGCTATCAATATAAATTAAATGTCTGATTCCGCTATATTTATCTTTTCGCGATTGGGAATCCTGCTAATTCCTATAGTTTCATTGCTGTAGGGAGGTACAGATGATGGATGTAGATGCAGAACAACTAGATTATGCTGAGTTATTGAAACGACTTCACATTGCCGAAGAAACAATTGAGCAATTACAAAGCGATCGCAAATTAGTACAACAATCTACGTATCAGGACGCAGCACAAACAAGATTATTGTTTGAAAGTTGTCCTTATCCTTTATGGGTGTATGACTTAAAAACAATGATTTTTTTGGAGGTAAATGCCGCAGCAATTGCACATTATGGTTACTCACGGGATGAATTTTTACAAATGAAAATTTCCGAACTTCATCCTCCTGAAGATGCCGCAATGTTAAGTAGTGTATTGGCTCAATATGAAATTGAGCAACATACTAATTCCGGTTATTGGAGACATCATAAAAAAGATGGTAGTGTCATTGATGTCGAAATTACTTCAAATGCGATTACTTTTAATGAACGCCCTGCTCGAATTGTATTAGTGAATGATATTACCGAACGTAAACGCCATGAAGCCGCATTAAAAGGTAGTGAAAACCAGTTAAGAATGGCATTGACGGCTGCGGGAATGGGTACTTGGAATTTAGATTTGCGATCGCATTTATTTAGTTGTTCAACTAGTATGGAATTCCTGTTTGGTATGGGAAGTGACAGCTTTGATGGACGCTGGGATAGTTTTATTAATTTATTGCACTCTGAGGATAGAGAACGGGTGATAAATTCAATTTCTCAGGCGGTTGAATATCAAGATAATTCCTATCTCGACTTAGAGTTTCGCTTTGTTTTAACGAGTGAAAAAAATCGTTGGATAGCAACAAAAGGACAAGTAATTTATAATTTAGCAGGTCAAGCAATACGCATCACTGGAATTGATTTAGATATTACCCAGCGCAAGCAAAATGAAGAAGAATTAAAAGCTCAAAATTTGCGATCGCAACTTTTAGCAGAAATTTCTCTGAAAATTCGTCAATCATTACAAACTGAGGACATTTTACATACTACCGTTACCGAAATCCAAAAATTACTCCAAGCAGATAGAGTATTAGTTTTTCGATTGTGGAGTGATGGTACTGGTGTTGTTGTGCAAGAATCAGTAGTTCCCGGAGTGATGTCAATTTTAGGAGAAAAAATTCATGATCGTTGTTTTACGGATGAACTGCAAGAGCCATATAAACACGGCAAAATCAGTACAATCCCCAATGTATTAGAAGCAGATATTAATACTCGGCATCGACAATTGTTAGAAGGATTTAGTGTTAAATCAAATCTAGTTGTCCCAATTTTACAGCGTGAAAATCTCTGGGGATTACTTATCGCCCATCAATGTCAACGCACGAGAATTTGGAACAGCATGGAAACCGAATTGTTACAGCAATTAGCAACCCAAATTGGTATTGCCTTATCCCAAGCCCATCTGCTGGAACAAGAAACTAAACAAAGGGAAATACTCGCTAATTCTAATGCCGAACTGGAACAATTTGCCTATGTCGCATCCCATGATTTACAAGAACCATTAAGGATGGTGACAAGTTACTTACAATTACTCGAACGTCGATATAAAGATAAACTTGATAGCCAAGCCGAAGAATTTATTGATTATGCAGTAGATGGTGCGAGACGAATGCAAATTTTAATCAACGATTTGTTGAGTTTTTCCCGCGTTAGCACCAAAGGAAAGCCCTTTACATTAGTTGATAGTAACCAAATATTAAAACAAGCGATTTCCAACCTCAAAATAGCAATTGAAGAAAGCGGAGCAATTATTAAATGTGAACAAGCATTACCCCAGATTTGTGGCGACGCAACCCAACTTAGTCAATTATTTCAAAACTTGATTGGTAATGCGATTAAATTTCGCAGGGAAACAGCGCCAATTGTGGAGATAGGATTTTTGAAAAATGATGAGCAAGAAAAACAAGGAGAGCAAGTAGAGCCAGCAGAGCCAGCAAAAGCACCTCCTCTTCCCTCCCTTTCCCCTTACTTCTTCTGGGTACGCGATAATGGAATTGGAATTGAATCACAATATTGCGATCGCATTTTTGTGATTTTTCAAAGGCTACACGGAAAAGCAAAATATCCTGGTACTGGTATTGGACTGGCAATTTGTAAAAAAATTGTAGAGCGTCATGGAGGACGTATCTGGCTGGAGTCTAAACCAAATCAAGGGACAACTTTCTTTTTTACAATTCCAGATAGAACGGAAACTCTACAGTGAATACTACATTTATTCCTATGCCAATAGAGGTTTTGTTAGTTGAAGATAACCCAGGTGATGTCCAGTTGACGCAAATCGCTCTTGAAGACAGCAAAATCTCGGTTAATTTAAGCATTGTTGAAGATGGTGTCGAAGCACTAGCATTTTTACGCAAACAAAACCAGTACGCTGGTGTTTCCCATCCTGATATTATTTTGCTTGATTTAAACTTACCTAAAAAAGATGGACGGGAAGTATTAGCAGAAATTAAAGCCGATAAAGCACTAAGACGTATACCTGTTGTCGTTTTGACTACATCTCAAAATGAAGAAGATGTTTTACGTGCCTACAACTTAGCTGCCAATTGCTACATTACAAAACCCGTTGACTTCGACCAATTCGTCAAAATAGTACAATCTATAGAAAGTTTTTGGTTCACCATCGTCAAATTACCACCGGAATAAGAGGACATGGGAATGAGGGGACATGGGGATGCGGTGACGCGGTGACGCGGGGATGAAGATGGAGACGCAGTGACAGTTTTTCTCCCCCTCCCCCACTCTCCCCCTCTCCCCCTCTCTCACTCCCCCCCCCTCTCCCCCTCTCCAATACCTATGTCTACAAAACTCAAATGACACGTCAAGCCCTCAAAGTGTTACTTATTGAAGATAATCCCGGAGATGTCTTTCTACTACGGGAGTTTTTAGCGGATGTTAGTTCTTTCCAGTTTCAACTAACACCAGCCGAATCTTTGCGGGATGCACTTAATTGTATCGAAAATAACAAATTTGATGTGATTCTTTTAGACCTCTCTTTGCCCGATAGTCAAGGATTGGAAAGTTTTGTGCAAATTCGCGATCGCGTTCCTTCCATACCAGTTATTGTACTTACAGGTCTTGATGATGAGACGCTGGCACTCACAGCCATGCAGCAGGGAGCGCAGGATTATTTAGTTAAGGGAGAAGTGAGTGGGGACTTACTAGTAAGATGTATGCGTTATGCGATCGAACGTCAGCGTTCTGAGGAAGCTCTCCGCCACAGTGAAGAACGGTTTCGAGTGGCTTTGAAAAATTCTCCTATTGTTGTTTTCACGCAAGATAAGGATTTACGTTATACATGGATTTATAATGCTGTCATTGAATTTAATAATGCTGATGTCTTAGGAAAACAGGATTCTGATATAGTGGCAGATGCAGATGCCCAGCGATTAAAGGAAATTAAACAACGGGTTTTAACAACTGGTGTGGGCACAAGAGAAGAAATATCTATTACCAGTAATTCCCATGAAGTTAAATATTACGACTTGACTGTAGAACCATTGCGGAATGAGTCAAACGAAGTAGTCGGGATTACATGCGCCAGTATTGATATTAGCGAACGCAAATTAGCCGAAGATAAAATTCACCAGCAAGCAGCTTTACTTGATATCGCTAACGATGCAATTTTGGTTCGTGATTTAGAAAATCGGATTTTATTTTGGAATAAAGGTGCGGAAAATATCTACGGTTGGGAAGCGAGTGAAGTTTACCAGCGAAATGCCAGTGAAATTTTACATAAAGAAACTCCCCCCGAAGTCGAAACCGCAATGCTAACGGTAATCACTCAAGGTAAATGGCAAGGCGAATTAAATAAAGTGACTAAAAATGGTAGTAATATATTAGTCGAAAGTCGCTGGACATTAGTTTGCGATCGCGATGGCAAACCCCAATCAATCCTGACTGTTGACACCGACATCACCGAAAAGAAACAACTCGAATATCAATTTTTTAGAACCCAACGTCTCGAAAGCATCGGCACTCTCGCCAGTGGTATTGCCCACGACTTAAATAATATTCTCACACCCATTCTGATTACCGCCCAAATGTTACCCTTAAGATTCCCTGAAGTGGACGAACGGGATGTACAGATGTTTGAAATTCTCGAAGAAAGCGCCAAACGCGGTGCAGAACTAGTCAAACAGGTATTATCGTTTGCACGAGGAGTCGAAGGAAAACGTATTAGCTTGCAAATCCGACATTTGATTCGAGATATCGCCAAAATCCTCAAAGAAACCTTTCCTAAATCCATCAATATCTGCGTTGATGTTCCCAAAGATTTATGGATGGTATCGGGAGATACAACGCAACTACATCAAGTATTGATGAATCTCTGCGTTAATGCCCGTGATGCCATGCCAGAAGGGGGAACTTTAAGCATAACAGGCGAAAATGTATTGATAGACGAAAACTATGTCCGCATGAATTTAGAAGCTAAAATAGGAGCTTATACTGTCATTACGATTAGTGATACAGGTATTGGAATTCCGGCAGAAATTAAAGAACGTATTTTCGAGCCATTTTTTACCACAAAAGAACTTGGGAAAGGTACTGGCTTAGGTCTTTCAACTGTTATTGGTATTATTAAAAGTCACGGTGGATTTATTAATGTTTATAGCGAAGTCGGTTCTGGAACTACTTTTAAAATACACTTACCCGCAACAGAAACAACGGCAACAGAATTAGAACCGGATTGCAAACCATTGGCGGGAAATGAAGAATTAGTTTTAATAGTCGAAGATGAGACTTACATTCAAGAAATTACCAAAGCATCCCTCGAAAGTCATAATTATCAAACCTTAATCGCCAGTGACGGCATTGCCGCAATTGCTCTCTATGCCCAGCATATGGATGAAATCAGTGTCGTGATTATGGACATGATGCTACCATTAATGGACGGAATGACAGCCATCCGTACCCTGAAAAAAATTAACCCGAACGTGAATATTATTGCCACAAGCGGATTAATGTCAAACAGCAAACTAAATGATATACATAGCATCGGCATTAAACACTTTTTACACAAACCCTACACTATTAAAGAATTATTATTGAAATTACAACAAACTTTGAATACTGAATCCTAATATTCTCACGTTGATTTTTGTAGTCAATGAAGTTGTTTCTTTACAAGCCCTTAGTATCTAGGATTCCGGTGCGATCGCATCTTCAACTTAAATGCGTATTATTTTTGACTCAATTGTTCCCATACCAGTGCCACAAAACAAACTGTCTTAACACCAATTTCATTATCTAGATAAACAGCTAAAAACCTGTAAATATCAATGTTTCTCAACTAAAAAGCTCCACAACATTTACCCTTAAATACTTCCTAACATTTCAAAATTTTTCTGGAACCTTTTAGTATTTTTTCCGACTTTGAATTTAAAAGCAATACCTACCAATTAGGTCTGAAATTATGAAAGGTGTGATGAAATCTTTGGCGACAATTTCTACATTGTCTGTATTAGCTGCTGCTCCAATTTTTATCTCTGCTGGTAAAGCATCTGCTGCACCTAAAGGAACTGATGCCAGCTATATCGGGATTGGAGCATCTGCTGGTTTAACCAATGGTGGTCAAACTGGCGATGCTGCAACCTTTGGTGGTAATATGGTTGGACGCGCTAAGGTAGGAAGAACTCCATTTTCAGTACGCGGTCAAATTAATTTCAGCGACGAAACCAGCGCCATTATTCCCCATGCAACTGTAGATATTCCTGTTGGCAATAATACCAATGTCTACGTTGGTGGTGGTTATCAATTTGTGGAAAAAGACGGTAAACCAACCCCATCTGGTAACAAAGATGGTGTCGCTGTTGTCGCTGGTGTTGAATCAGAAGTTGCTAAAAATTTCCTCGTTTATAGCAACGCCACTGTCGGAGTTAACGCCTACAAAAATAGCCCTGCATCTGCTGTAAGTATTAACTCAGGTATTGGTTATCGGTTTAGATAATATTTAGTTAATGGTTAATAGATAATGGGTAATTCATAGTTTGTAATTTATAACTACCCAATACTCAGTGTCTAATCCCCAATGCCTAATACCTAATATCCAATGCCCAATTCCCATTAACCAATAACTATTAACAAAATCTAATAAGTATTATTGCTGGGTTTGTCAAATCTTGTATTGCTGACAAACTCGGCATTTTTGCGTGATAGAATCAAGTTAAATTATTCAACGAAATCCCGACCGGATTACCGGGAATAAATGTCGAATGGGTGCTGCTAATTACCTGGTTCGGCTTGTAGCGATCGCTTTATTTTCAGAACACTAAATTCAACTGCAATGGTTAAATCTGCTCCTCCCCCTACAACCACAACTCGCAAGCCCTCCAAGGTAGAAGGTCTGAAAGAACACAGTAACTTTTTACGCGAACCTGTCGCCACCGAGTTATTAGAGGATACAACTCATTTTAGCGAAGAAGCTGTACAAATTCTCAAGTTCCACGGTTCATACCAGCAAGATAATCGGGATAACCGGGCGAAAGGGAAAGAGAAAGATTATCAAATGATGCTGCGTACCCGCAGTCCTGGTGGTTTTATTCCACCACAGTTGTATTTAACTTTAGATAAATTGGCGGACGAATACGGTAACCATACGTTACGGGCAACCACTCGCCAAGGGTTTCAACTGCATGGAATTTTGAAGAAAAATCTCAAGCCCACGATTGCAGCGATTGTCAAAAGTATGGGTTCGACTCTAGGTGCTTGTGGTGATTTAAACCGCAATGTCATGGCACCCCCCGCGCCTTTCAAGAATAAGCCGGAGTATGAGTACGCTTGGGAATATGCCAATAATATTGCTGACTTACTGACTCCGCAAACAGGAGCCTATTACGAAATTTGGCTGGATGGGGAAAAAGTCATCAGTGGGGAAGAAAATCCGGAAGTCGTAGCCGCACGTCAAAAAAATGGTACGGGTACAGTTTTCCATGATAACGTGGAACCCATTTATGGTACACACTACATGCCCCGTAAGTTTAAGGCTAGCGTGACAGTACCAGGGGATAACTCAATTGACTTATATACCCAAGATTTGACTTTGGTGGTGATTACCAATAAAGACGGTGAACTCCAGGGTTTTAACGTGTTTGCGGGTGGTGGTTTAGGACGTACCCATAACAAGGAAGAAACCTTTGCCAGGGCTGCTGATCCCATTTGTTACGTCCAAAAGGATGATGTCTACGAATTGGTGAAGGCGATTGTGGCGACTCAAAGGGATTATGGCGATCGCACCGATCGTCGCCATGCCCGGTTAAAATATTTAATTAATGATTGGGGTGTGGAACAATTCCGCAGCAAAGTGGAAGAATATTTCGGCAAACCTCTTGTGCCTTTCAAGTTTTTGGCAAAGAAATTTAAGTATCAAGATTTTCTGGGTTGGCACGAACAAGGTGATGGTAAGTTATTTTTAGGAATTTCCATCGATAATGGACGGGTTAAGGATGAAGGTAGCTTCCAGTTAAAAACAGCATTGCGGGAAATCGTCGAAAAATTCAACTTGACGATGCACCTTACTCCCCACCAAAACCTCATTTTCTGCGACATTGCCCCAGAAAATAAAGCCGAAATCGAAGCAATTCTTCACCGTTGTGGCGTAGTCAGTGACCCGAATAATATTGATTCTTTGGTACGGTATGGGATGGCTTGTCCGGCATTACCGACCTGCGGACTCGCAATTACGGAATCAGAACGGATAATTCCGTCATTTTTGCAGAGAATCCGGGCATTGCTCAAAAAAGTCGGATTACCAAAAACACATTTCGTGATCCGCATGACTGGATGTCCAAATGGATGTGCCCGTCCTTACGTGGCAGAATTGGGTTTTGTCGGTAGTTTTACGGAATCATATCAAGTTTGGTTAGGTGGATGTCCCAACCAAACAAGGTTAGCGCGTCCATTTACAGAGAGAATGCACGCTGATGATTTAGAAAAGTTCTTAGAACCTTTGTTTGTCTTCTTTAAACAGTCGCGGAAAAGGGGAGAAAGTTTCGGTAATTTTTGCGATCGCGTTGGGTTTGATGCCTTGCGTGAATTCTCTGAAAGTTATCAAGGATAAACTTTGATTTAAGTCTGATGGGGTAGGAAAATGCGAACGCTGACCTGCCCCTATAATGACAATATAGAAAAATTTAGAAAGACATTATTCTGCGAGTTGCTAGTGGATATCGGGATTTAGATGGATTGTTTGAGGAAGATTAATTTGCACAGCGATCGCCCCAAAAATTAACTTTGCGACTAAAAAATACCATCTTTGTGACAAACTATTAAGTAGGGTTTGTGGAGTCTTTTCGCTACAATTGCATCTAATCTCCGCTATTTACCCAAAATTTACCCGTGTGGAATTTTTTACAAGCGATCGCGCAAGCCAGTGTTTTTTGTAATGGTACGTTGTAATATTCGATCACTGGGAATCTCTCGAATAGCAATTGGAATCTGGGGATTTTCTCTGGGCTCCTGTAAGGGTAACTCCAACCAAATTACATCGTGCCAATTTCCACATTTGTAACCCACATTTCTGTAAATTCCTACTTCTTGAAAGCCAAGCGATCGATGTAAATTCATACTGGCTTGATTAGGTTGGGTAATACCTGCATAAGCATTATAAAAACCTTGAATTTTTAATAATTCAAATAATGATGTATATAATGCACGTCCGATACCTTGGCGACGTGCTTTTTCGTGAATATAAACACTAACATTTACAGACCATTGATAAGCTGTGCGTTCGTGATGAGGGGCTGCGTAGACGTATCCGACAACCTCCTGATTGGATTCATACACCAACCAAGGATATTTTTGCATAATTTTAGAAATCCGATGATTCATTTCCTCCAAAGTCGGTGCTTTGGTTTCAAAAGTGGCTGGAGAATTTTCACAAAATGGTGCGTAAATTGCTTGAATTGTAGCTGCGTCATTTTTGCTTGCAAGTCGAATTATAGGCATTTTAAATATTATTTTTAGATCAGACTTTATACTTTAAAAGTTTATATGTTTAAATTATTTTTTATCAAGTTCAAATCGAAAACCAGATTCATTCAGGGACTTGCAGTTAAGCTGATGTGCAGCTAAATTGTATAGCTCGAAAACATCAAGTTATTGTAGTGCGGAGAGGAATTTCCGGGGAGATGTTCTTCACGGAAAACTCCGGAGCCGGAAAGCCCGCTTTGTCTGTATAATTTAGGCGCTGAACAGTTTATCACCTTGAAATTGACTATAACTGGACGCGACTTTTCCTGTTCAAATTTAAACTCTTCTGGGATACAATGTGATGATAATGGGCTCATACTTTATAACTCCTGGAAATATTGTGATATATACATTCTCGCAGTTTTTGACACCCATTTTTTTGTGAGAAATCCGGGCTAGGGGCTTAATCAATAATTTCCATTGCCCAAAAACCGGGTATTGCGTCAAAATAAAAGTAAAACGTTGTAATTTGTCTTAACAATCCCATTTAAAATGGCGCAAGTAATATCACCTAAAACTCTTGACACCTCTCAAATTACGACGAACCCCCAAGATTACGACTACGACTTAGTGATTGTTGGCGGCGGAATTGTCGGTTTAACCCTAGCTAGTGCTTTAAAGGATTCGGGTTTAAGCTTGTTGCTGATAGAAGCAAGGGTAGAATCAGCAGCAGTAATGAAAGGACAAGCCTATGCCGTACATATGCTGTCTGCCTTGATTTACCAAGGAATTGGAGTTTGGGACAAAATGTTGCCCAATATTGAGACATATCGGCGAGTACGGTTGTCTGATGCCAATTATCCCAATGTGGTGGAATTTAATACTGAGGATATTGGCAAAGATGATTTAGGTTATGTTGCGGAACATCAAGCTCTGTTACATCCACTACAGGAGTTTGTGAAAAATTGTCAGAATGTAACTATACTCTGCCCTGCGGAAGTCGTAGAAACCCAGTATCTCCAAGACGCAGCTGTAACGACAATCAAATTAGCAGGTAAAACTCAAACAATTCGCAGTAAATTATTAGTAGCAGCAGATGGTTCGCGATCGCGCATTCGCCAAGCAGCAGGAATTAGCACTAGTGGTTGGAAATATTGGCAATCTTGTATTGTGGCTTTTGTGAAACCGGAAAAATCCCACAATGAAACTGCTTATGAAAAATTCCAAGCAAGTGGACCTTTTGCAATTTTACCGTTGCCTGGGAATCGTTGCCGCATTGTGTGGACTGCGCCCCATGAGGAAGCAAAAGCTTTATGCGAATTAGATGATGAGCAGTTTTTGCAGGAGTTAAGCCAGCGTTATGGTTCACAAATGGGTAAATTGGAACTATTGGGAGAAAGATTTATTTTTCCAGTGCAATTAATGCAAAGTGATAAATATGTATCAGATAGGCTGGCATTGATTGGTGATGCTGCCCATAATTGTCACCCTGTTGGTGGACAGGGTTTAAACTTAGGGATTCGAGATGTTGCGGCATTGGCGCAGGTGATTCAAGAAGCACATCAAGTTGGCAAGGATATTGGTGATATTAAAGTTTTGAAAAAATATGAACGCTGGCGTAAGTTGGAAAATCTGACTATTTTGGGCTTTACTGATTTATTAGATCGGGTATTTTCTAATACTTTTCTGCCAATTGTCATCGTGCGTCGTCTCGGCTTGTTGGCGATGAAATACATCCCTTTGGTGAAGGTACTTTCGTTAAAATTAATGATTGGATTGTTAGGAAAAACACCAAAATTAGCGCAGCGTTAAATAATGGCTGGTGTCATTTTTTAAAAACTTAACTATTTTTCACAATAAATTGCGACTTCATCCAATTAAACCCTTGCAATGCGAGGGTTTTGCTCTTATATCATTCATCTGAGCTAATTGAGAATATTTTCAATTAATGTTATCAAAACTTATTTTTTGCCTAATTTTTATTAGCTAAATTTAAAGAAACAATAGGTTCATGTAAATAATTTCTATGATGAAATTCTTCAATATTCTCAAAGACATAATTATTAGTGTTACAAAGCGTCAGGATTGGTGGGTAGAAGTATCCACCACCCAACCAAATTGTATTTACTACTTTGGCCCCTTTCCTCAGCATCAAGAAGCGGAAATAATGTCTTCCGGTTATGTCGAAGATTTACAAGCGGAAGGAGCCAGAGAGATTAAGACTATGATCAAACGTTGTCATCCAGACCAAATAACAATCTGTGAAGAGTAATTTTATATCTTTATAACTATCGATATGAGATAAAATTCAGCACTCTACAAGTAAATTTTTGCAATTACAAAGATGAATCCAAATCAAAAACGTTTGTGCATCACTATTCAAGGAGGCGTACAAGGAGTTGGGTTTCGACCATTTATTTATAGACTGGCAAAAGAATTAAAACTTGTTGGTTGGGTCAAAAATTCTGCTGAAGGGGTTTTAATTGAGGTTGAAGGTGATAACCACACATTGGAAATATTCCGACAACGCATACAAATAGAAAAGCCCCAACATGCATTTATCCAAAGTTTGAAATTCATATTTTTGGAGCCAGTTAACTACACAAACTTTGAGATTCATCGTAGTATTGATGGCAATAAAACAGCACTAATAGCACCAGATATTGCCACTTGTGCTAATTGCCTAAAAGAAATATTTACCCCCACTAATTATCGCTACCATTATCCCTTTACCAACTGTACTAACTGCGGACCTCGTTTCAGCATTATCAAAGCATTACCTTACGATCGCTCCCGCACGACAATGAAAAACTTTGTCATGTGTAACATTTGTCACACTGAATATGAAAATCCTCGCGATCGCCGTTTTCATGCTCAACCAAATGCTTGTCCTCAATGTGGTCCCCATTTACAGCTATGGAATCGTCAAGGTGATGTTTTAGCATCCCATGACACAGCTTTACAAATGGCAGCAGATATGATTCGCCAAGGTGAAATTATTGCCATCAAAGGCTTAGGTGGATTTCACTTTATCGTGGATGCACGTAATAATAATGTTATCAAAAAGCTGCGTAGCCGAAAACAACGTCAGGAAAAACCTTTTGCTTTGATGTATCCCACAATTGAGTTAGTTAAGGAACATTGTGAAGTCTCGGAAATTGAAGAAAAATTATTAAATTCTTCGCCAGCACCGATAGTTTTACTACGATACAAAGGATGGAATAAAGCTGAGATACCTCAAGAAACAGTGAATACAAACGCCCCAGCTTTTTCAGTTGCTCCTGCAAATCCCTATCTGGGTATCATGTTGCCCTATACGCCATTGCATCACCTACTGATGGCAGAATTAAATTTTCCTGTAGTTGCCACTAGTGGTAATGTTTCTGAGCAACCAATTTGTATTCGTGAGAATGAAGCGATTAAGCAACTGGGGAATATTGCCGATAAGTTTTTAATTCATAATCGCCCAATTTATCAACCTGTGGATGATTCAATTGTCCGTCTGGTTATGGATGCTCCCACAGTCTTACGCCATGCCCGTGGTTATGCACCTTCAGCAATTCCCATCAATTCGCAATCAAAAATTATTGCTGTCGGGGCACATTTGAAAAATACAGTTGCAATTTCAATTAATCAACAAGTTTTGTTGAGCCAACATATTGGAGATTTAGAAAATATTCATACCGTTAATACTTTTAAACAGGTAATCCAGAATCTGAGCCAAATTTATGATTTTCAACCCGATGCTGTAGCCTGCGATTTACATCCCAATTTTCTCTCAACTCAATTAGCACAGCAACTTGCACAAAATTTTAATATTCCTCTCATTCCAGTCCAACATCATTATGCCCATGTTCTTTCATGCATGGCAGAAAATCAGATTAATGATTCTGTTTTGGGTATTGCTTGGGACGGCACAGGTTATGGTTTAGATGGCACAATTTGGGGTGGTGAATTTCTACTAATTAAAGATATATCATTTCAACGAATTGCCCATCTACGTAATTTTGCTTTACCTGGAGGCGAAAAAGCAATTAAACAGCCCAAACGAGCCGCGATCGCATTACTATATGAAGTGTTTGGAGATAGTCTTTGGGAAATGCGATCGCTTTTACCAATCCAGGCTTTTTCTGCTCCAGAATTCAGGATTATTCAAGCAATGCTCCAGCGCGACTTTAATAGTCCTAAGACTTCTAGTTGCGGGCGTTTATTTGATGCAATTTCCTCCATCCTTGGGCTGTGCCAAGAAATAACATTTGCAGGACAAGCGGCAATGGCATTAGAGTTTACTATCAATGGTTTGAAGACCGATGAAAGCTATGACTTTGCTCCGATTAAACCTACGAATGTGCATCAAGATTTGCCCATAATCATCGATTGGGAAATAACTATTAAACAACTTTTGAAAGATATGCAAACTGGTTTATCTATTAGCAAAATATCCGCAAAGTTTCACAATACACTTGTGGAAATCATGATTGTAGTAGCCAAATATGTAGGCGCAAAAAAAGTTGTAATTACAGGCGGTTGCTTTCAAAATAAATATCTAACAGAAAGAGCAATTCAGCGTTTAAGAGCCGAAAATTTTTGTCCTTATTGGCATCAAAGTATACCCACCAATGATGGTGGAATTGCTGTTGGACAAATTGTAGCTGGTTGCCGAGAAATGGAGCATATTGCTCAATATCAGTAAATACACTAATTACTTCATTACATTTTAATTACCTACTATTAAGACTGATGCGGAGAAGTTTTAATCGTCAGTGATGAGACAGAGATAACATCATCTGAAATTACAAATTATTTATTTCTCAAGTCAAAATTAACTAATTTGCTACAGCAGTTGTATCTGCTATATGTGTAATTGTACTTACTTGAGCAACCTGGGCATCCGGAAATCTTCTTGGTCTTCCAGGCTTACGTTTGTGTCTTTGATTGATCGACTTTTCACTTGCCTCTGCCAACTCCTCTGGAGTGCATTTAAACAGCTTGATGGCATCTAAATATTTTTTGGGAGTCATTGTTGGTTCAGTTCTTCCAGCTTCCCAATTGCGGACACTAGTCTCGCTGATTGCAAGTCTGAATGCAACCTCCGCACGGCTCAATCCAGCTCTTTCTCTCAGAACTTGCATATCCATAACTCAATGCTCCCCTTACTAAAAATAGAATAACCTGATAGAATCTGCTAATTTGCAATTAGAAATTTAGCTGCGTGAATCCGCTTGCTAAATTAACTTGATAAATTAGTTTAGTAAATTAGCCACGTGAATTTACTACCCTATTCGGGCAGTATCATTCTAAGGATATTTGCAGCCAAACAACTACTTAGACCCGATTCCGAAAAATTCGGGCAGTGGAAACTTAGCTAAATCTGCTTAAAAATGGACACTAGTTGACTAAAAGTAGGCAACTGCATAATTTACTCCCACTATCTTATTTTATAAGCTATTACACTGCCATCTGCAAAGTCAGTCAGGTAAACTCTTACTCACGGAATATATTTTATTTGTAAAGGTGTGAGTGCTGAGAACTGAGGCATAAGTAATTGGAGTCAGATAACTCATGTATCCAAATTTTTGACTCAGCAATCAGCACTATTAACTCAGAACTGTGATTTGATCTACTATTTAATCCACCTTGCTGCATCCTTAGCATGGTATGTCAAGATCAAATCTGTACCTGCACGTTTGAAACTGGTTAATGTTTCCAAAACAACCCGTTGTTCATCTATCCAGCCGTTGAGTGCAGCTGCTTTGACCATTGAGTATTCGCCGGAAACGTTATATGCTGCCACAGGTAAATTACTTGCTTGTTTTACACGCCAAATAATATCCATGTAAGACAATGCTGGTTTGACCATTAACATGTCAGCCCCTTCAGCAATATCTAATTCGATTTCTTTGATTGCTTCCCGCGCATTACCTGGGTCCATTTGGTAGGTTCTTCTATCTCCAAACTGGGGTGACGATTCTGCGGCATCACGAAATGGTCCATAATATGCAGATGCATATTTGGCTGCATAAGACATGATGGGAATATCCTCAAATCCTGCTTCATCTAAGCCACTGCGAATGGCGGCGACAAAACCATCCATCATTCCCGATGGTGCAATAATGTCTGCACCTGCTTTCGCTTGGGAGACTGCGGTTTTTTTGAGTAATTCCAGCGTCGGGTCATTTAACACTCTGCCTGTCAAATCGCCTACTTGCAAATAACCGCAATGTCCGTGACTAGTGTATTCACACAAACAGGTATCATTGATAACAATTAAATCCGGTACAGCTTCTTTAACCGCAGTTGTGGCTTTTTGGACAATACCGCAATCGTGCCATGCACCTGTGGCATCAACATCTTTATCTGCGGGAATACCAAATAAAATAATTCCGGGAATTCCTAAGTCGTAAACTTCCTTAGCTTCTTCGACTATTTTGTCAACAGAAAGCTGGAAAACGCCAGGCATTGATTTGACTTCTTTTGCTATTCCTTCACCTGGTACAGCAAATAGTGGATAAATTAAATCACTCGTGTTTAAAACAGTTTCACTAACCATTCGGCGTAGTTGAGAATGGGTTCGCAAACGGCGAGGGCGATGTGTAGGAAACATAAATTTTTATAAACTCAGAAACGGTAATGGACAATAGAATCCAGAAGTCAGAATAGTTGATGCAGCTTGGGTTTTGTAATTTAATTCTGAATTCTTATAACTAATGGACAAAAAACAAAGCGTCACAAATACGGATTGATTGCACTGCAAAGTCAGCCAGACTACAAGCAGCGCTTAACTGTCCTCTGCCCTGCTGCGTAATGCCGTGGGGCAATTTTGTATTTTACAGTTATCAAGGGTTTAGGAAATCCCCATACCTCTAAAAGATTGTTAAGTATTCTCGCAAGTTTTGTTTTTGCAAGTTTTATTTTCTCAAAAATTGCCGCAAATACAGCAAAAATTGCCGCAAAGAATAATTAAGAAAATGAGTGGCAAGGAGTGTCTTCAGGAAGGCGATCGCAAAATTTAGACAAAGTTATACTGGAAATATTTGCCAATCTTTACTCTTTCAGACCCTTGTGCATGTAATTATCGATACGAACAAATTACAAGGTCAAAGTAGAATGATTGGTGCGAATAACTACAGAGCATGTCTGTAGACAAAGTCCATGAGTTAAATTAAGCGGAAAATGAAGGGGTAGCGGAAAGGTTTGTGGGTGTCACTCAAAACGTAAAATAAGGCGCAAATTGTCAGACCCCAATGCAACATATAACCTAAGCCCGCTAGGGGAACGAGTGTACCAAAAGACTGCCAAATCAACAGACTAACCACTAATCCATAAATCCAGACGTTAATGTGAAAATTGATCGATTCTTTGGCATTTTGTTTGACAACTGGGTCATTGGTGAAAAAAGTGATGACAATGGGTATGACAATAGAAAAGAATGTGGTGCTGAGAAAAATTGCGCCGTGACACAGTGCTGATAGTAGTTTTCGCTTATCCGTGTCGTAGTACATTATTTGCTCCCTTTTCAACTATATTTTTGTTTGGTTTTACTGGTATGGCTTCTCCATCAGGATTATCAGAATTTTCTTTGATGTACTCCAATCTCTGCTCACTCACGATTAATCAATCATTCAGAACAAAAAGCAATTGACATCGACATCATAGTTGATGAATCTTAATAATCCTGATTAGATTGCTATATAAAGACCCTATCATGACCGTTGATGCCTTAAGATAAAAACTCTTGACTAAATTGAAAACAGTTAAATTAACTTCAGTAACAAATAAAAAATACATTGATGTCAAATATGTCAACTGAACTTCAGATAGAAATTGCCAAAGCAGTTGAAAATCGTCGTAATTTTGCGATTATTTCTCACCCTGACGCGGGAAAAACCACACTTACAGAAAAGCTATTATTGTACGGGGGCGCAATTCATGAAGCGGGCGCAGTGAAAGCACGTAGGGCACAACGCAAAGCAACTTCCGACTGGATGGCAATGGAGCAACAACGGGGTATTTCGATTACCTCGACGGTATTACAGTTTGAATATCGCGATCGCCAAATCAATCTTCTGGATACGCCGGGACACCAAGATTTTAGTGAAGATACCTACAGAACCCTGGCGGCTGCGGATAATGCAGTGATGTTGATTGACGCGGCTAAAGGTTTGGAACCACAAACACGCAAACTGTTTGAAGTTTGTAAAATGCGGGGGATTCCGATTTTTACCTTTGTTAACAAACTCGATCGCCCCGGACGAGAACCGCTAGAATTGCTGGACGAAATTGAGCAAGAATTGGGTTTACAAACCTACGCAGTTAATTATCCCATTGGCATGGGCGATCGCTTTAAAGGAGTATACGATCGCCACCAAAAACAAATTCACCTGTTTGAACGTACTGCCCATGGTAGTCGCGAAGCTCAAGATACGGTTATCGATTTAGGTGATAGTCGGATTGAGGAATTATTAGAGCCAGAACTTTATTATCAATTTAAGAGTGATTTGGAACTGATAGAAGGAGTTGGACCCGAACTAGATTTAGAACTAGTACATGCCGGGAAAATGACACCTGTCTTTTTTGGTAGTGCCATGACCAACTTTGGGGTTGAGTTATTCCTGCGCTATTTCTTAGAATATGCCTTGAAACCCAGTTCCCATTCGAGTAATCTCGGCGAAGTTGAGCCGACTTATCCGGAGTTTTCTGGATTTGTTTTCAAATTGCAAGCCAACATGGACCCCAAACACCGGGATAGGGTAGCATTTGTGCGCGTTTGTACGGGACGGTTTGAAAAAGATATGACCGTTAACCATGCTCGCACAGGTAAAGCCGTGCGCTTATCACGACCACAAAAATTATTTGCCCAAGAACGGGAGTCGATTGATGAAGCTTATGCTGGCGATGTTATTGGTTTGAATAACCCCGGCGTATTTGCGATCGGCGATACAATTTACACGGGACAAAAATTAGAATATGAAGGTATCCCTTATTTTTCGCCGGAATTATTCGCAACCCTCAGAAATCCTAACCCTTCTAAATTTAAGCAATTTCAAAAAGGCGTTTCCGAACTACGGGAAGAAGGCGCAGTCCAAATAATGTATTCCACAGACGAAGGCAAGCGTGACCCAATTTTAGCAGCCGTCGGTCAATTGCAATTTGAAGTAGTACAATTTCGGTTGCAAAACGAGTATGGGGTGGAAACAATATTAGATATGTTGCCCTATAGTGTGGCACGTTGGGTAGATGGTGGTTGGGAAGCACTCGAAAAAATCGGGCGCATGTTTAACACTACCACCGTCAAAGATAGCATGGGGCGACCCGTGTTATTGTTCCGCAATGAGTGGAACTGTAACCAATTATTACAAGACCAACCTGATTTAAAATTGAGTGCGATCGCACCGGTATTTTCGACACAGTCACGTGTAGAAGAGGAATAAGGGCAAAGAAAGGGAACATGGGAACGCGGAGACGCGGGGACATGCAGGTGCAAGGACAGAAAAATATTCTTGGCATCTCTCCCTCTCCAAGTCTCTTGTTTCTCTTACTACTCCCTTAATTGCCACTAAAATACTATGTCATCAGATGTACAACCTTCTTTGGATGCTGGGCTTGCAGCACTCAAACAAGGAGACTACCGAAAAGCTAAAACTATTCTTGAATCTGTCGCCACGACGGAAGAGAACTCGCAAGCAGCAGTACAAGCTCAAATTGGTTTAGTTGTGGCTTACGCACGTACTGGTGATATTCAGGCTGCAATGAGTCTGTCAGAGATTCTCGCCCAAAGTCATAATTTACAGGTTCAACAATGGGCAGAACGCTCTCTGGCAGAATTGCTCAAACGCAATCGACGCAATATTGCCTCACGAAACCAAGAACCCGATGCAACGGGTTTTGTTGTTTTTGATGATCACGTTGTGGAAGATATTTCCCAGTCTCTTCAGCAACCACTGAGTCAATCGGAACACGACAACACTGGTAATAATACCGTAGTTACCGCAGAAGTTGTGAATACCTCCTCCACTTCTTTATCTTCTGCCTCTGTAAATGATACTCACGACCCCAGCAAAGTCATCAGATTCACAGTTCCAGCCAAACCGCTAACTATTCATTGGCGGCAAGCAGGACGTGCAAAAAATTGGCAATCTCCACAAAAGCTAAATCTCATCCCCTTGCGCTTGCTCAGTTTAGGGAGCTTCGTCGCCCTGTTTTGGCTATTACGAGAATTATTGGTGTTCACCATATCAACAATCAATAATATCTTGGTTTGGTTGCCGTTTTTAGAGCCATTACAATTTTTATATGCCAATCCGACAAACTTCCTCTTAGTGCTGATTCTGACTTTGACGGCACTTTCCCCCTGGTTACTCGATCAAATACTTACCGAGTTCTATGGGATGCGACACCTACCCAAAGATGCCCTCGATTTACATAGTCAAGAAGGAGTACGACATCTACGCAGATTTTGCTCCTCACGTGGATTGCAAATGCCTAAACTGGGAGTTTTACCAATTACTGCACCACTGATTCTCACCTATGGGCATATTCCCCGCACTACCCGCATAGTCGTCAGCCAAGGACTTTTGCAACAGTTGGCAGAAGATGAAATCGCCGCAATTTATGTAGGACAATTAGCACATGTCGCTCATGGGGATGGGGCAATGATGTCACTAGTCCTATTGGTGACAATCCCAATTTATAAGTTGTATCAACAAATATCCCAGTGGGGAAATCGCACTCAAGGGCAATTTTTCAACTTTGTTTACATTACCGTTTCCAGTCTTGTTTACGGAATTTGGAGTCTGTGTACGGGAACTGCGATTTGGCTATCACAGATACGTTTGTATTATGCCGATCGCTTTGCTTGCGATTTTACTGGCAACCCTAACGGTTTAACCCGTGCTTTGCTGAAAATTTCTGTAGGTATTGCTACTGATATTCAAAAACAAGAACAAACTAGTTGGCAGTTAGAAAGTTTAAATATTGCCTCACCAGTTGGTTTTCAACAAAGCACAACCTTGGGTAGTCTAGCCCCCCATATCTCTTTTGATTCCCTGTTAATGTGGGATTATCTCAATCCTTACCGCTACTGGCTCACCATTAATAATACCCACCCCTTAATGGGCGATCGCATTCAACGTCTACTCAAAATTGCTCGGAATTGGCGCATCGAACCAGAATTTGATATTGAATCCCAACCACCTCTTCGCACCAGTAAACAATCCTTCTACATGCAAATTGCACCCTTTTTGGGTATTCCCTGCGGTCTGATATTTGCCTCTGTATTCGCACTGGGCTGGCAAATTCTCTATGCTCTCAAAATTCTCAACCTGAAATGGATTTACGACGATTGGAATTTTGTCGTCGGCTACATCTTAATCTGTTACAGCATTTGTCTTTTAATTAGGATTAACCCCTTCTTCCCCGAACTGAAAAATAGTGCCAATTTGCAAACCGAAGAACATTTGGCTAATGCCCTAGACAACCCTGCGGCAATTCCCATTGACGCAAACGGTGTATGTCTATCTGGTAAATTAATTGGTCGTCGCGGCATTGGCAATAGCTTGGGACAAGATTTAATCCTGCAAACTAACATTGCCCTGATCAAACTACATCACATCACCTGGCTAGGACAACCTCTAAACCCCCAAGACTTCATTGGCAGACAAGTAAACATCACAGGCTGGCTGCGACGAGGTGCAACACCCTGGCTTGATATCCAATCCCTAAAAACACAAAATGGCAAAATAATCAATAGCCCTCATCCAGTTTGGTCTACTATTGTTGCTGTTGCAGCATTCGCCTGGGGCGTGGCAATTTTGCTCAAAGGAAAGTAGAACCGGAGTCAAAATATGGGAAATAGGATCGGGAAAATCAAAACAATGAACTTTTTTGTAAATAAATATTGCAAATGTCGTAGAAAACTGTTACATTTATTAACAATAACAGATGCAATCGACGTAACAAGGCATCTCAGCTTGGTTATTCGTTTGGATTTTCCTCTTTTAACCTCCCAACACAGCAAAGAATAAACCAGCCAATGGCTGGTTTTTGTTTCTGGGGAAATTCTGGAAAATATGTATTCCATGTTACGATATGATAATGTCTATTAACGGAAATGTAGCCATTGAGCTAGCTACGTAAAAAATACCGTGATAATCTAGAAAATGGTGTTTAATTTGCTGGATCAAGCATTGGTTCAACTATTGCCGCAGTCTATAGATAAGCAAAAGGTAGTAAAATTTAAAATTCTTACAATTGAGAAGTTATTGAGATTAAATGCACTTTCGTATTTATATAAGCTTCATTCTGCATAAAGGCTGTATTGTATAGGATGACAGTTTGGAGTTCTCAGTTGGTTTTGGATGATGTTAGTCGATAGCATCTATCAGTTACCAGGGTCCAGATAAATGTTTTTGTCGAGTTTTTTAGTCACCCTTCAGTGGAGGTATTGTTCATGTCCATTCGCCTATATATAGGCAATTTGCCAAAAGAAGAAATTGACCGTCAAGAATTACAAGCCGTATTTGCAGCCGAGGGAGAGGCGGTTACGACTAAGCTGATTAAAGACCGTAAGACTGGTAAATGTCGTGGTTTTGGTTTTTTAACAGTTAACAACGACGAACAAGCCGACCAAATTATTGAAAAATATAACGGTCAAATGTTCAAAGACTCTGCCATTAAGCTCGAAAAAGCTTTACCTCGGACAAAAGGTGAAGAGGGAGAAGAACAACAACAACAACAACCAGCAAAAGTTGCCAACCAAGGTGGTGGAAACACAAGCCCAAGCGCAAGCAAAGAAGGGAAGAGAAACTCGAAAAAATCCCGTCGTGGTGGTGCGAAAGAAACAACTGTATCATCTGGTGATTCCGATACTATTCGTCCCGATCCTCGTTGGGCAAACGAGTTGGAAAAGCTCAAACAAATGCTGGCAGCACAAAGCACCAATTAGTGGCGATTTATATGCCCGGTTAAAAATTAAAAATCAATACAACTTGATTTTTAATTTTTAATTACTTAAAACGTAATTTTGAGATAACGATCGCGATCGCATTAGATTCGGTAAAATTTCTATAGTTTTTGTCGGTAATGATTGCCTGCAAATTTCATCCAAAACTATAGGGGCTGAGGTGGCTATCAAAATCAATAGGAATTAAAAGCTCGAATGCTTACTTTCGTGTAAATATAAATCAAATTTAATTGACTCAATAATTTCTTAATAATTTCGACAACGAAAATAATATCCCCGAATTCTTACCATAAATCGGGGACATCAATTATCAACATTAATTATTAACATTAACAACGGGAATTTTAGCCTAGTAAGCCCCATTTTTATTGATAACCACCAAAACAGTTTTACAAATTAAGATCAAATCGTAAATAGGCGACCATTTGCGTTGGTAATCAACATCCATTTTGACTATTTGTTCAAAATCTGTAATCGTAGAACGACCATTTGCTTGCCATTCTCCAGTGATTCCGGGTTTAACTTGCAAGCGTTCCCAATGGTGGGGCTGGTAGTTAATGACCTCATCTAGAGTTGGGGGGCGGGTTCCAACTAAACTCATTTCTCCCCGCAATACATTCCAAAACTGGGGTAATTCATCTAAACTTGTACGGCGCAGGAATTTACCGATGGGTGTAATGCGTGGGTCATTAGCACATTTAAATATGTTACCTTTGGCTTCGTTTTTGACTAAATGTTTGAGTTTGTCTGCATTTACAACCATCGAACGAAACTTCCAAATACGGAAAGTTTTTCCATTCAAACCACAGCGAATTTGGCTATAAAATAGCGGTCCTTGGTCATGAAATAAATTTAAAGTTAATACAATTAATGCAACAAAACTAGTAATTACAAGTCCAACAATAGCTCCGATGATATCAATTACCCGCTTAATTGTACTTGTAACAGAAGGATGGAATGACTGTTGCGAGTAAGGTGTTAAATGGGGATAGTTTAGAATTAGCGGTTTACGCGCAGACGAGCCATCTGCATTCGATATATAAGCAGACACTGTTATATTTCGGTTTTTACATATTATTTTTGTTTCTTCGATCAACTATACTCAAGTATTTTTACTAGTCAAAACATTAGATCAAAATTTTATCCAATCTTTTAATTAATATGCTTGAATTTAAAATTTTGGTATTTTGTTCTGGTGTTTTCAGAAGTTGGCATATGGGAAAATCGCAAAAATGTGATGTAGAAGGACAGATGGGGAGTTGTTTCCCCCCTTCCGACTATTATTCCCTCACCCCGACTGCAAAATTCACAGTATATGGTTCTTCTAAGGATTGTTGGGTACTGCTTTTAACTGCATCAAGGTAACGACGAAGCTCTTGAATCTGTTGGTGATGGGAACGATAAGAGAGGCTACCTTGTTTTTCAAACAGTGGAGTAGAGGCGATCGCTTTATAATCTGGGTTATCTACGGAAGATTGCTGGAGCCATAGGGAATCAATGCTGTTGGGTACTAATCCCCCTGGAAGTTCACCTTCTAAAAAGGCTAATAAACGTTGCTGACAACTGCGGGTATTAATTCCCCGCTCCTCAAATAACTGTAACACTTCGCTAAAGGATAGGGCTTGTTCTGGCAGCACTTTCAATAATTCGGTGAACAAGAAATAATCGGTATATTGCTGTCTGGGTATTTCCAAAACCTGTGGATGTAAGGGCAGCAAACACAAACCATAAGCAACACGACTGCACGCAGGTACGCCATTATCCCCTAAATATAAGTCTTGGATAATTCTGGCATTAGGGAGTTTTTGCCGTAACCAGCGACTCACTGCACCTAATGAGGCGACTCCACCTGTAAGGATGGCTTGGTTAATCGCTTCGGTAGGTATGCCCCGTGCCACTAGTAGGCGATTGAGTTCGCGGTTCAGACGACGAACAAAGGGGACAAAAACTTGACTTTCTAAGTCACGTCGCTGTAACGTCCAGCTTTGATCTGCCAATCGCAGCGAGAACGATTCTTGTTGCTGCAAGATTAATTTCATGGCGGTGGCAGCATCCAACAATGCTTGCCCTAGGAGGGAACTTTCCAGTCTTTGTTGCAGGCGAATGCGTTCGTTAGTGTCGGGTTCTCCAGGGCGAGGGAGGGTTAATTCTTCCCATCCTAAACTGGATAGTTGCATCTTCTCCAATCCTGGTATCGATGATTGCCAATGCACAGGATTGCTGCTGACAGTTTCTTTGTCTCCCTCTTTGCTGGCATGGGCTTGTCGCCATTTCGGAGGTAGTAGTAATTGACAAACAATGTCTTGTTCGATACTTTTTCCTCCGTAGGCGAAGCTATGTAGCATAAAATCGCTGTGGGTGAGTTCGATGAGGTTATCGGGAATATCAACGAGTGCCATTTCGGTAGAACTCGCGCCGATATTCATGATCAAGGTGTTGCCAAGTAGGGGATGATCACTGCTTTTAGCTGGACGCGAACCAGTGCGGCTTTTGAGTTTGACTTCTTCGCCATTACAACCATCAAGTTCAGAAAGTAAAGTCGCGATCGCTTCTTCAACAAAAAATACTTGTTGGGGATGGGTAATGATTTTGCTAATAAGTAAGGCTTCGCGGATATTAAAGCGGTATTGCTCAGACCAGTTGGAGGGGCAGGAGCAAATTACCCCAGCCAGATTGTCAATCACATTGCTAAAGTCTTGGGGATTTAAGCCCATGGCGATTGCAGTTAAGCCCAAGGTGGTGCTGTTGCGATCGGATTTGAGGGTAAGTAGCAATTTTGACAGCGATCGCACCATCCAAACTAAGGGGACTGTGGCAACTTCATTTAATTGCAGCACCGGTTCCCATTTGAATGTCGGTTGTGTGGGTTGTTCTGGGGAGGTTTCTGGACTATTATCTGGTGCTTCCTGAAGGCTGCGATAGGCTAAGGCAACTTGTAGATAGGGCTTTAATTCGGCTGAAAATAAATTTTGGGGGTTGGGGGGTGAGGCGGTTGAGGTTGTGTCGTGGCGATCTTTATCCCCAATGGGGATTCCAACGCTTGCTGGTAAATAGACTTCGGCTGGTAATCTAAAGGAACGTTTGACCCCATTTGCACTATTGTCGCTGTCGGCTGACCAGTAGAGGGGGTATACTTCGGCTGTTGAGCGATTTAATAAAGCCGCAGAAATTCCAGTTGTCCCTAAATCAATTCCCAAGTACCAGGCTGAGTTTTGGGCATTTATTGGTGGTTCCGGATTGTCTGTGGAATCCGAAATGATAGTTAAATTATTTGTATCAGTTGGCGAATGATTGGCAGTAATTTCGGTATTCTGGCTTTCCTCAACTTTAACCTCAGTTTCTTCCTCCAAAGTTGGCTGTTCTGTGACTAGTGCTTCTGTGGAAGTCAAATCTAAATCCGCATTTACCACACTGGCTTCTTGGGGGATATGAATCTCAGGTTCACTAGGAGTTGGAGAAATGATATCAGGTTGTACTTCTTCTACTTCCTCGGTAGGAGTAGAGGCAAAAATATGATGTTCGCTATCAAAATTTGCTAAATCCTGATCTAATTGCTGCAATTGCCCTTCATCAAGGGAAATATCTGGCATTGCTGCGTCAATTTCTGCCATTGCCTTTGAGAGCAAAATTTCCTGTGGCGATGCTGTAATGTAGTTTGCAGTTAGATTTTCGCTGGTTGTGGGGTTTTCGGTTGCTGATTGTGGTTCATTTTTACTAATACTGGTACTAGTATCTGTTAATAACTGTGTATCGATAGCAGCATTGTCTTCATCCGCAAAGATTAAATCAGTTAATGCAGTAATTATGTCATTAGCTACTGGTTCTTCTAGATTGCGGGCTGTATTCGCAATGGCTTCGGTGTTAACAAATGCTTGCCAGACATCGGGAGTTTGTTCGGAAACTGTCGAATCGAGATTTTGGCTTTGCAAGTCTTGTAGTTCTGATAATCCTGCATCTGTACCATCAAACCAAGGATCCGTAATAAAACCTGTTACTACATCCTTTTTTTCAATACTGTCAAGATTTTCCGTACTAGCAGATTCAATGTTTACAGATGGCGTAACGGTATCTAGTTCTGGTGTTGCTGGTAAAATTTCCGTGATGTTTGGGCTGGGGGAGATACTTTCCGAGGGAGTAGTTATTGCTGCTGTGATTTCTTGAGTATTAACAATCTCACTACTAGAAATGACATCCCTAATCGTTTCTTGAGGCGTGACATCTGAGAAATCTAAGATGATTGTTTCATCGTTAGTATTTTCCTGATCAGTTAATAATATTTCTTGCTGAGGGACACTATCAACTTGATCAACTTCCTGATTATCTGCCTGCTTATTGGTGTCGATACTTAAATCTAAATTTAAATCTAAATTTATTTGTTCCAGGTTGCTGTTATCTAGTTCTGGAGTAATTACTTCTGGAGACGTGGAGCTAAATATTGTCTCAGAGGCATCTGAAACTATATTCGGTGTCGATAAATCTTGGGTGACAGCAATGGGATTGCGAGTTAGTTGATTAGGCGCTATTGGCTGACTGAGATTGTTGACATCATCCCGAACAAACAAACTAGCATAGAGGCGATCGACTTCGTCAGTTCGATCTTGAGATACTTGATCTTGAGGTACTTGATCTAATCCTTGTTGGGAAAAAACATCTGCCTGTTGTTGGCTCGTCTGTGGCGATTCTAAGGATTGTTGAGGTGTTGTGTCTTGGCTCAGTTCCAACAGTAAAGCATCTAAATCTGGCATTGCATTACTATCGTCAAGCAGCCCAGGTTCAACATCTGGTAACTCAGTAATATTTGGAGTCGGTAATTTGCCAGTTTTCGATGCAGACGGGGAAACTTTACCTAGGCGAGAAGTGGTACGATCCAGTTTTGTGATTCCTGAAGGTAATTCCTGAGTCTTTTTGAACCCAGAATTAGTTGCTGTTGTCGGTAAAGAATGCAACTGCTGCACTAAATCATCAATAAATTTGTTCAGTAATTTTTCGCCTTGGCTTCCCTTATCATGCATCCTCATTAAGGCATCAGATAAAGAATTATGGTAGGTATGAACATTGCGCTGGAGAGCTTCAAAAACAATATTGACAGTACCATCCAGGGCAATTAACTTTTGATCTAATTCGCTGGCTAACTGGGACAAACGTTCAACCTGTTCCTCTGATTCTGCGGGTATTGCACCCAAAGACACAGGACTAGTAGATTTGAGGACAGATACCAAATTGGCAGCTTGTGCGGGGTTTTCGCCAACACGATTTGCTAGCACCTGCAAAAATTCTGCGATCGCTTTTTCTTGAGTTGCCATTTGCTGCACCAAAGAATAATTATGCAGCCGTTGTTGTTCTAGTTGGCGAATTTCCTCAACTAAATTTTTACGCTCCTCCAAAAGCGATTGTAATTCCGCTTGTAGGGGTTCAATGAATGCCGATATTTCTCGACTGTGGTTATTTAACTGCGACGAAGTTTGTAGCGAAGAGTGTTGAGTTAAAGAACCTCCAAAGGAATCATCTTCTCCCATAAAATAGCCCACAGAAGCACCTTCAACCGCAGACTGGTTCTGCTGTGGTAACGACTCCTCGTCGCTACCGATATATCTGGCTATCAACGGCGTTAACTGTGCCGCATTACCAGCCTGTGGCTTATTTTCTTCCAAATTGACCAAGAAACTACGAATTCGTTCTAATACCTGCTTTGGCTCTTGTCCTTGGTTGGAAAGAACTCTCGATAAACGCTTACCCTTATTGGCGAGTAAGTTATCAATCTCTGCAATCAGCGTTTGAATTTCAGTTGCGCGGGAAGTCACTTTGATTTACCTAAGCTAGAACTCTAAGAAGGCGTGGTGTGGGATAATGTCAGTCTGCGATTAGGGATTAGGGACTAGAGATTTAAGGCATTTTCTCAAGATTAAAGATATAAATTATAAACTGGCTCGGCGAAGAACGCCATTTAATCGGCAAAGGGATAAGGATAAAAATATGCTGCTCAAAATAAAATCAGGATTGAGATTTTCCAAATTTTAATCTTTATTTCTTCACCTGAGTCGGCGACTCGCCGTAGATGCTAGCGCATTTGCTGCAAAGCCACACAGTATTAAACGATAACCTAACTCCTGAATTGCGATCGCCAAAAATCGTAAAGTTAGCAAAAATCACTACCCTTGAGTATCATTAATGTTGTTAAGCAATATCGTTTAGTAAACATATTTGCAATACTTTCGACTCATCAATCAGAACACATGAGTCTAAAAGTTCCTAGAAGCCAAACTTTTATGTTGCTTATACCCGTAGATCAAGATTGTTAAGAAAAAACGCGAACATCACCGTGCCATGTAACATAAGTTTAGCTTTATTTTATAAAGTAGTTGTGCTTTTATAGCTTAGGCTGGTACATGGAGTTTCGTTCGTTGAGTCGAACCTTGCGGGTAGACGCAGAGCGGTAAAACAGTTCTAGAGTTAGATATTCTGACATCAATAACTGTCGCATCCGTAAGGCTTCTAAAAGTAGGCATTGCCTGCACAGCTTTAGTAAAAATGTTGTAATGGAAGACAGATACAGCTTGCTTACCCCTGCGAACCCATCTATTGTTACATCGGCTCCCTTTTTTCAAGGGTTGCCTGAAGCTGTTATTGAATCGGCGCTCACAAATCTTGTAACCCGCGCTCATCCAGCTAATCAAGTCATCTTACTCGAAAATGACTGGGGTGGCTCAGTATATTTTATTATTGAAGGCTGGGTAAAAATTCGTACTTATAATCTTGAAGGTAAGGAAGTTACACTAAATATTCTGGGCAAGGGCGAGTTATTTGGCGAAATGGCAGCGCTTGATGAAGTGCCACGCTCTACGGATGTAATTACATTAGCATCTACTGTTATTGGTAGTATGCCCTCACAAGACTTTGTCAAGCTCCTGCAAACTGAACCAATGGCGGGAGTTAGATTAGCTCAGTTAATGGCAAGAAGGCTACGACAAATCAACCGAAGATTAAGATTGCGCGAATCTGATAGTCAATCACGAGTAGCAGATGCTTTATTGTTTTTGGCGGAGGGACAAGGAATTAAAGGCGAAACGGGTATGGATATTCCCAATTTGCCACACCGAGAATTGAGTAGTTTGAGCGGATTGGCAAGGGAAACTGTAACCAGGGTACTAACTAGGTTAGAAAAAAAAGGGTTAATCAAACGTGACCAAGACACAATTTGTATCCCAGATTTGTCAGCATTAGAGGGCATGATAGTTTAGGAAGATGTACGGTGTATGGGGACGCGGTGTGTGGGGACGCGGCGGGGATGCTGGGATGAGGGGATGCGGCGGGGACGCGGGGACGCGGGGACAAAGATAGAAAATCCATCTCCCCATCTCCCCGTCTCCCCATCTCCTCGTCTCCCCATCTCCCCATCTCCCCATCTCCCCATCTCCCCTGTAATCTTTTCCCTAATCTGAAACGATGTCATCCGAAAACGAATTGTCTGAAAAACGAGAAAATTTTGCTTCGCCCCAGGTGAAAGTGGATACTCCGTTGCGAATGGTAGAAACAGCGTTTCTGGCAAGTACAGGAAGTTTAATTTGGTTTATTAACTTTTATTTTCCTGTGCTTTCGCCGGTGTTACGGATGTTTTTTCCCATACCCATTGCTTTAATTTATTTGCGTTGGGGTAATCGTGCGGCTTGGATGGCTTCTGTAGTCTCTGGTTTACTATTATTGGTACTCATGGGACCGATTCGTAGTTTGTTATTTGTCATGCCCTTTGGATTAATGGGGGTATTGTTAGGTGCCGCTTGGAATCGTCGCGTCCCTTGGATTGTGTCAATTAGTTTAGGTGCTTTGCTGGGAACTATTGGTGTATTTTTCCGGGTGTGGTTTTTGTCGATATTAACTGGCGAAGACCTGTGGATTTATGTAATTAATCAAGTGACTGATTTAATTGATTGGTTATTTCTGAAAGTAGGACTCTTGGCAACCCCTAGCGTATTATTTATTCAAATTGGCGCGATCGCCTTTGTAATTTTTAATAATTTTTTATATTTATTCTTAGTTCACCTCGCTGCATGGTTATTACTCGATAGACTTGGCAACCCCATTCCCCGTCCTCCCCAATGGGTACAAGTTTTGATGGATTATGAATAATCGGCAGGTGTCAGGAGTTAGGAGTGCTAAGTTAAAAGTCTAGTATCACGTAGCTTGCTTCTTTCCAGAAGAAAGTATTACGAATTGTCCAATGTCTAATTCCCAAATTCATATCTATACTCAAATTCCTCAAGGTGAAGCATGGTTGTCCAAGTATGGCACTGCCTTACCTGTATTTACTTGCGTACTGGGCTTTACGGAGACTGCTTTGATACCAGAAATATCGGCTGCTGGTTTGACACCCGATGACCGCAAATATACAGCTTGTGCGGATGCTGAATTTCTCTATTACGGAGCGAAGAAAACCCCTCGGTATTCATTGCCACCTTTGACAGATGGTGCTTCACCTGTATTGATTTCACGGGCGATCGTTGAAGAACTAAAATTACCCCTGTATATTTTTAATGCTGGATTGCCACAACCGCCAAATTTACCTGCCATTGATTTGGGGGGTATACCCGCTTTCTGCTTGAGTACAGGTAAAGCAATGAAATTGGAGATTGTTCGACATTTGTTTGAGCAAGGGCTGATTTGGGGGGAAAAGCTGGCGCAGGCATCAAATTATGAATACCAATATCAATCTCAAGAACAATTTCAAAATCAATCTCCAGATAAATACCTGGTTTTGAGCGAATGCGTAGTCGGTGGTACTACAACAGCCTTAGCAATTTTGACAGGTTTAGGTCTTGATGCCGCAGGTAAAGTAAATAGCAGCCATCCCACATGTAATCACGCCCAAAAGTGGCAAATTGTCCAGCAAGGATTGGAGAAATTAGGAAAAAGGGACACAGGGGAAGATGGAATACCTTCCTGGCTTCCTCTCGAACTTGTCGCTGCTGTTGGTGATCCCATGCAAGTGGTTGTGGCGGGAATGGCGATCGCAGCTAGTCGTATTTGCGGTGTGATGCTGGCTGGCGGCACGCAAATGTTGGCTGTGTATGCGCTAGCACGTGCTTTAGCCCAAACCTACAATCTGGAATGGCAACCAAGACAAATCGTTGTGGGCACAACTCGTTGGGTTGCAGAAGATGCAACTGGCGCGACTGTGGAATTAGCACAATTAATTGGTGATATTCCTTTGATTGCTACTCAACTCAATTTTCACAATTCCCGCTACCCACAACTTCGTGCTTATGAACAAGGCTTTGTCAAAGAAGGTGTTGGTGCTGGCGCGGCTTGTATTGCGGCGCATCTCCGAGATAATTGGCAGCAAGAGCAACTTTTAAAGGCGATCGAACTACAAATTAGTCGTTTAGAATCACTCACAAAAAATTAACGGAGGGACAAATTTTTACGGAAAACTGTACCCTCCATCTTGATGAGATTTTCAATTCGATTAATCACCGTTTTACGGGCAAAATCAAGGTTAAATTACTAAGAACTAATCCGTTTGAGCAAAAGTTGTTCTTCTAATGCAGCAATACGGTTATAGGCTGCTGTTAGCTGTGCTGTTAAGCGTTGGATTTGTACCTCTGCCGTTAAATGCTTGTCCCCCCCTTGAATACTAGTATCCAGGTAAATTCCATCAACCAGGACATCTTTATGTTCAAACTCCGCATTGAAATTAATATTATGTCCTTTTAACTGGTAGCTACCAGTTTCACCACTATCAAGCAAACTCTCTCTTTTATTCCCATTATCTGCATGGGTTGTTGACAGCACTTGAGATACTTTATGCTCTAGTTGTTGAATCACCTGGTAGAGGGCATCGACTTTGGTACTCAAAGTCAAGACCTGTTGTTCTAATAGCTCCATCTAATACCCTCATCGGCAAGATTTTTCTCTATAGTATGCAACTATAAGCTCATGTTAAACATACTTATGAATTATTTAATTATTAATACTTTCCTTTGGGATGGGACATGTAAATCATTAATCAGAAATATCTCGAAATATGTAATAAAGCTAAAGATTTTGCATTTATTGAGAAAGATTAATTACTATATCCAACTTCAAGGAAAAGCAAAGCTTTGGTTATTTGGTCACATTTAACTGAAGATTATAGTTATCTGAGTGTAAAATACCCGACATCGGTATATATTTAAGCCAGATCGGATTGATAATTGCATCGAGGTAAAAACTAATGCGATCGCACAGGCACGTCATAGTCTACAGTGAAAGATGCATTTAATGTTGTTTTAACCTAGACGAAAGCGCTGTGCGGAAGAAAGTTATTGCTGGCAACTGGAAAATGTTTAAGACTCAGGCTGAGTCTGAGGGTTTCTTGAAAGGATTTTTGCCTGCTTTAGAAGAAACTCCCTCCGGACGCGAAGTTATTTTATGCGTCCCGTTTACTGATTTAAACGTATTATCAAGAAATTTACATGGTAGTCGCGTCCAATTAGGGGCGCAGAACGTCCATTGGGAGGAAAGTGGAGCTTATACAGGTGAAATCTCTGCGGAGATGCTGACGGAAATTGGTGTGCGCTATGTCATCATTGGGCACAGTGAACGCCGACAGTATTTCGGGGAAACCGATGCAACGGTGAATTTACGCCTCAAAGCTGCACAAAAACATGGTTTAACGCCGATTTTGTGTGTCGGGGAAACCAAGCAACAACGGGATACTGGAGAAACCGAAGCCTTAATTTCAATGCAGCTAGACAAAGATTTAGTCGGTATCGATCAGAATCATCTCATTATTGCTTATGAACCGATTTGGGCGATCGGTACTGGTGACACCTGTGAAACCAAAGAAGCCAACCGTGTGATTGGGTTAATACGATCGCAACTCAAAAATCCGGATGTACCAATTCAATATGGTGGCTCGGTGAAACCAAATAACATCGATGAAATCATGGCACAACCTGAAATTGATGGTGCCTTGGTGGGAGGGGCAAGTCTGGAAGCTGACAGTTTTGCCCGAATTGTTAATTACCAAAATTAGGAGTGGGAAAGGGGGATAAGGGGAAATATGTCTCTGTAGCTCCCCTCTCCATCGCTTTGACAATATTCAATCACCAATTCCCCAATTTTAGAAATATGAAAATACGCAATTCGACCTTCGCTTGGGGAAAGCGAACTTATATTATGGGTGTATTAAATGTTACTCCTGATAGTTTTAGCGATGGGGGTAATTTTAATACTATTGATGCTGCGATCGCTCAAGCTAAATCCATGGTCGATGCCGGTGTTGATATCATTGACATCGGTGGACAATCAACAAGACCGGGTGCCGAACAAATTACCCTTAGGGAAGAAATTAACCGAATTATACCAGTATTAGCAGCAGTGCGATCGCTGACAAATATCGCGATTTCTGTAGACACTACGCGGGCGGAAGTGGCAAGGGCGGCAATTGCATCTGGTGCGGATATAATTAACGATATTTCTGGGGGCACGTTTGAACCAGAACTATTAAAAGTTGTTGCGGATGCTGGCTTACCAATAGTGCTTATGCATATTCGCGGTACTCCTCAAACAATGCAACAGCAAAGGAATACAGATTATGAAGATGTTATCGCCGCAATTATTAGTTTTCTCGAGAAGCAAATCACAAAAGCCTTAGAAATAGGAATAGAAAGGGAAAAAATAATTATTGATCCCGGAATTGGATTTGCTAAAAACCTCGAACAAAATTTAGAGATATTTCGCCGCTTACCAGAATTACGTACTCTCAACTGTCCAATTTTGGTTGGAGCGTCGCGCAAAAGCTTCATTGGTCATATTTTAAACCAACCCAATCCCCAAGAAAGAATATGGGGAACAGCTGCGGCTTGTTGTGCTGCGATTTTCAAGGGTGCTGATATTATTCGAGTTCACGATGTCAAAGAAATGCGTGATGTCAGTTTAGTAACAGATGGCATCTGTCGGAGATAAGAGGATAAATAATAGCTTTTCTCTGAAACTTGGCAACACATAAATCTCTATGTCTCCCCATCCCCCCGTCATCTTTACCTTGTTCCACTCTCTACATTCAAAACTAAAAATGGTGCGTTATGCGACGCTAACACACCCTAATTTTCACTGTATTTAGTATCTAATCTACATTCCTAAGCAGTTGCTGAACCATTTTCACCAACATTGGTATTGGGATGATTGTGGCTAATTTCCTCAGCCCCTAAATCACCAATCATTTGACTGTAAGCTTCAGCATTGACACCAGGATTTAGGAAGACAATCTTAGCGTTGGTGCTAGCACTTAACTTTTGACTAGCTTCCACCTGTTCTTGTGCGACTAAATATTTTAAAATTTCCTTGCTTTCCGGATTGGTGCGTAATGCTTCTGCGAGGATTTGCATTGATGTTTTTGTGGCTTGGGCGCGTTTAATAGCAGCTTCCTGTTCCCCTTCTGCCGCAGTAATGGCAGCACGTTTTCTCATCACCGCAGCGTTTTGTTCTGCTAATGATTTTTGAACGCTTTCAGGAGGTGTAATACTTTGGATATCAACCCGAATAATTTCAATACCCCATTCCTTGGAAGCATCATTTAATGCTTGTAACAAACTTTTATTCATCTCGTTTCGAGATGCATTTACCTGTTCTAAAGTGCGTTCAGCTAGACTGGAGCGCAGTTCCACAGTTGCTAAGTTTGCCAATGCAATCTGGATATCATCAATTTTATAAAAGCTTTTCTCCATGTCCATGATGCGCCAGTTGACAACGCCATCGACTTCGACATAAACGTTATCAGCAGTAATTACATTTTGAGGTTTAATATCTAAAATTTGCTCCCTAGTGGTATCTTCCATCACCACGGAATCAAGCAGAGGCACAATAAAATTTAAACCGGGTCTTAGCTTGCGGTGGTAGCGTCCTAAACGCTCGACAAGGGCTTCATTCCCTTCATTAATCAGCTTGGCAGACCCTAAAGCATAACCTATAAGCACTAAAACTATAGCAATAACTGGTTCCATGTAATGGCTCCTACTGTATCTTGGGGGAAATTATATCGTTAATATGGCAACACGCAATACTTATTAGTGAAAGGGTAAAGTGGCAAGATAACAGGCTGAACACCAAGCATCACAGTCTGTACAGAAGTTATGTTTTGAACTTAGTTGAGCCGTATTCGAGTAACACGTAGATTGTCCTCTTAATTTGAGCCTAGTGATTCGCCAACCCAGAATTGACGGTTGAGATTGACTCGGAGAGAGGGAGACGCAAAGACGCGGAGATTGTTGTCCCGGTAAAGTTACTTTGGTGAACTACTAGTAAGTAGAGATTGTAACTTTAATCAATTAGCGATCGCCTTTAAAGACCATTTATAAAGTAAATATAAGTAAATATTAAGCATAGTTGTGTGGGGAAAGACCCAGCTTCTCATCAAAAAGTGAAGATAATGCTCGATACTTAAATCCAAGAAACCGGGTTTCCTTAGTATTAAAGTTTACTTTATACATAGCCTCGTCAGATGGTGACACCATCAGTGTATCGTGCTGCAATTATTAGCTTTTGCTCAGTCTGTGAAATAGATTGAAAATAATCATGATTAAATCATTTTGACAGCTATGTGGCAACTATCAATGTAGTGATTAAAGTAGTGATTAAATTTACTCTGGGGTAGAGGTGCAACAAACTGTCTCCCATTTCCCCTCCCTTTTATATTTTACCTTGCTGCATACTCTGCCCATTTTTTCAAGTTTCCTGGCAACTCTGTGACTAGCCGCAAGGGTAATTGTGGTGTCGAAAATGACTGAGCATAGCTAGATGATAAAAATGGCTGATATATTTTTGCGGTATCGGTTTGTTGCTGAATAAACGCCAAACTCAGACCACAAAGGATTTCGCGGAGGCTTTTGGTTTCCGTACCGCGCTTTTCCCTCGCTATATTTGTGGCGGCGTTGTGACGATACATGGGGTCGCCAATACTTAGGTGTGTACCCCCGATCGCAGTTAATAAATATTTACTATTACTCTCTTTTAGTTGCGTAAAAGGTGCAAATTGATGCTTGAGTGCAGGTGTGAGGGCATCCTCAGTTCCCGCCAGCATCAGGACTGGGGTATTAATCCGTGAGAGTCCATTTTTACCAAATAAATTACCAACCAGAGGATTGAGAGCGATCGCATTTTTGATTCTTTTATCTCTCAAGTCAAAATTTCCCTCTTTTAAACCAGTTGCCGCACATTGCAACCAATCTCCGGGTGCTTCGGCAATACCTAACGAATTGTTACAAAACTTGCGTAATGCCCCTAAATCTAATTTCCCTCCCACCAGAGCTAAGGCTGTATAACCACCTAAAGAATGCCCAATAATTGTGACATTATCAGTGTTTAATTTGCCTTGGAGTTGTCCAGATTGGGAATTTAGCTTTGCCAATTCATCAAGTAAAAAACTCACATCTTGAGGACGAGCAATAAATTCGTTTGCAGGTAAAAGTCGAGCTAAATCAGAATTATTCGCAGCACGATTCACCGCTAAAGCATTACTACCAGGATGTTCCATGGCAGCCACAGTTATGCCGTGGGATGCTAAATGTAAAGCCAGATATCTTAAAAACTGGCGATTTGCACCAAAGCCATGTGAAATCACCACCATAGGTTGTTGGGCTGGTGTTTGTATTGCTGTCTGCCCTGGGGCGCTACTCGAATAAACATCCACGGGAATTGTCCGATTTCTCCGACTATCCCGCAACACCAAACTCACTTCCTGAACTGTTTGATTTCCTGGTAATGCCGGATTCAGATTTTTTGGCAGTACAACATCATTTTTGGCAACTAATTCTTGTTCTAGCAAAGCTCCAAAAGCCTGACTTTGTAGATTTGCCGGATTAAAATCCAGCGATAAACTTACAGCTTTAGTCGCATCAACAGTAATATTTTCCCCCGGATACGATCGCAAAAATCCCAAGACGCTCAAACCATTTGCCCGACGCAGCGTTAAATTCAACGTATCCTTAAGACTTTGACTCGTACTGCCTGGGATGATTCCCCCTAAAGAAGAAATCAGCTGCTTACCTTGAGGAGTTTTTACCAATTCATCAATAAACTTGTCACCAATAGCCGGATTAACTTGAAACTTTTGATTTAACAATCCCCGCACTTCCGGAGTTAAAAATGACGAAAAAGCTCGTAATTCCTGCGGTAATTTCCCCGTTTTGGCAAAGTTCTCTAAATCGCTAATTTCCACCGTCTGCTGAAATGGACCTAATTGAATAATTACCTTTTCTGCTGCCTGCGATATCGGTGTTGCTACAGTCCAACTGCAAACTACACCCAAGCCACACAAAAACCCTTTAATCTTGTCAATGGGAAACTGCATAAACCCTGCCATTGTTTGAGAGAACTATATTAATTCAACTTAATATTCAACAAATATTAAACTACGCCATTTCTAATATCCGACCTTCCATACATAATTTTGTTCCAGATGTAAAATTGTGTAGAAGTGCTGCGAGTGTGTTTTAAATTTACCTGGTTAAAATTTTGCTTTGCGATCGCATTTTTATACATTTTTCACAACTCATCTCAATTACCTTTGTCTAAAAGCAAGTCCCAGGCAGTATTGTGTCTCGCGCAAACAAAGGCAAATGTAATTTTTTGATGATTCCGGATACACGGGAGATACTTACGTATAAAAGTTGAGAAAGATTATACTAAAATACAAGTAAAAGTAATATTTATAACCAGTATTATGGCTATGCGAGACGCAGACAAGGATCGTCGTAAAAATCGTCCTATCATTAATTCTTACTCATCGCAAGAATCAATGTCTTTTCATGAGTATAAGAAAATATTAATTAACGAGCGAGATCAAGCTCAACAAAAAGCAAAGGATAATGAAGAAGCGCTTACTCAAGCTCAACAAAAAATTGAAACTTACCAAAATGAGATAAAGGAGTTAAGAGAACGTGCTGCACAAAGTTACCAAAAATATCAGAACGAACAAAACAATTATCAACAGGCTTTATCTCTTTATAATAAGGAACAAGCAAAAATAAATGAATTAATTAGCCAACGTAGCGAGTGGGAGCAACGTGCAAAAGATAATGCTGTTGCTGCATCTAAATTAACTCAATTTCAAAAAAGCATCCAAACTTATGGAATTAAGGTAGAAGAGTTAGAGGAAAAAATTGCAGAAAAGGAATCACTTTATCTTCAGGAAAAAGAAAAATCTCAGGCAGCGACATCTCAACTTGTTCGATATCAGGAAAATATTCAAACCTATGAAATAGAAGTCAATGAATTAAAGGAAAATGTCGCACGCGAACAACAAAATTACCAGCAGGCTTTATCACTTTATGAAGAAGAAAAAGCAAAAGCTACAGAATTAGTTGCCAAATATGAGGAAATTAGTTCCGAGCGAGATAAATATGTAATATTGTATAACGAAGTAAAATCAGAACTTAAATTTGAACGGCGCTCTAAAGCTGGGATTAAAGGTTGGGAAACTCGTCGTAAAAAGGAAAATGAAAAGTTAAAAAAAGAAATTTCCGATATGGTTGTGCTGTTGCGTGAATCCCTAACCAGTAAGGATGAAGCGATAAATAATCTCTATATTGTTGCAGAGAGGATGGATAGAATTCAATCTTTGGTGGATTCGGTGGAAGAAGGAACAACAAATAGCCCTGTGGGAGTCATACAAAAGTTTCAACGTATTTGGCTTGCTATTAAAGAGATACTTTCAGAATAAATAAAAGTATTATTATGCGAAAAAAATCTGCATCAACTGCGGAGAATAAAGGTAAAACAAAATTAGGAGATAAAATTCGTAATATTGCCGATCGCCTGAAACAAGAGACTGAGGTACAAATAAAAGCTACTTCTCGCATTTTAGGGGCTGCTGCTCAAATTTCTGAGAATCATGAAAAACTTATTCATGAGGTAGTTGAGATGGTTGAGGAAGACATTGAGCGACAACAGCAAATGTATCAAACAAATATTTATCAAGATAGTCCTCAAGATATTTATCAAGACATTTATCAAAATATTTATACAGTTGAGATTCTCAAGCAAAAGTTTAAAACATTACGCGAAGCCAAAGAAAAATTACAAGTAAAAGCCGTAAGTTGGGAATCCCTAGTTAACAAACTAAATTCTTCATCTTCTCCAAAGATTTTACCTGAAATCAAATCTCAGTCAGTTCATAATTCAGAAAGTGATATTCAGGAAGAAAATGAAGGATTAAAAATTTATTTAGAAGCAGATGTTGCCAAAATATTTCCTAATTCTCAATCAGTAAATGAAGCTTTGCGTTTTCTGATTAGAGTGACTAATCAAAATTATTATGGAACACTCTGATGAATTTCAAAACATCTTTAATCAACTTCTATAAATAGAAACTCATGCCCCTGGTAGAGTGAAACGTATTGGCAAATGGCAAATATACTGGTTATGATTACGGCTATGTTTTCCCAATCGCAATTACCCAAAAAACAACGGTACAGTTAAGTTTTAGTCTGGATGAACAACAGCATGTTTATTCTCAATAATTAAACGAAAAATTTACCATTTTCAGAAAAAAGCAACAAGTCAACCCTCTGGATTTACAAGTTATATTTCTGGCTGTATGATTTTGAATATTTTGAACCGAAAATAAAAATTATATTTAGATATAAATTTTGGCTCAAATAAATCCATAAAAACTATATAAAACTATATATTTTTTATTTTAATTTATAATAATTTACATCTAGCAAGGTATCTGGCAGGTTAAATTTTTCCAAGTTGACATATTTTAAGTAAATAAGGTATGCTATATTGCTGCTTAAAATATAAAAAAAGCTATACTAGGCTTAAAGTATGTCAATAGTCTTTCAGTAGCTTAAGCTAATGTTACCTAATTGATGCCTAGATGTTGCTTTTCTGTTGTTTATTCATGAGGTGAATATGGCAAAGCGCCGTAATCCGAAAAAAGAAAAGGCGCTACGGAACCAGGCTTATGCCCGCAAGTTTCGTAAACGGACTACTACAGGAAGAATGAATCGAAGATTCCAACAACGATCGCCTAAGAGTGAAGAGGAAGAGGGTGCAGCATCGGATATGGGTGCTGCTGACTCATAATTTTGCTCAGTATTTAACTCTAAAGCTGTTTTATAGTTGTTTTATCAATTGGGGCGTACATTTTATTTGTACGCCCTAAGTTGTTTTATTCAATTTTCGCTTTTGCTTAAATCTCAGTAGTCATGTGGGAACGAGCATGACTAAGTGCTGTGCTAATTTGACTAAAGCCCGTGCCTCCATAACTATTACGTGCGGCAACTACTTGTCGAGGCGAAATTGCTGCGTAAATATCTGCTTCAAAGGCAGTATGTAATTGTTTCCATTCCTCCACAGTCAAATCTTTGAGGAGCTTTTGAGAGGCAATGCAGGTTTTGACAACTTTGCCGACAAGATTATAGGCTTCCCGAAATGGGACACCCTTGGCAGCTAAATAATCAGCAACATCAGTAGCATTAGAAAAATCTTCGCAAACTGCTTCCGCCAAGCGCTGAGTCCGAAATTCCAAACCTTCACGCAGGAGAATAGTCATTGCTTCTAAACAAGCTTTGACTGTATTGACGCTATCAAATAAGGCTTCTTTGTCTTCTTGTAAATCCTTGTTATACGCCAAAGGTAATCCCTTCATCATTACCAATAGTGCTTGGAGATGACCAAAGACACGACCTGTTTTTCCCCGTACTAGTTCTGGCACATCTGGGTTTTTCTTTTGGGGCATGATACTGGAACCCGTCGCACAGCTATCTTTGAGGATGACAAAGCGAAATTCTTCGCTTGCCCAAAATATTACCTCCTCAGAGAGGCGACTGAGGTGAACCATGATTAGACTTGAAGCGGCGAGAAATTCGATGGCAAAATCACGATCGCTGACTCCATCGAGGCTATTTTCATAAACTGCATCAAAGTTGAGTAATTGAGCGCTATAGTGGCGATCGATGGGGAAAGTCGTTCCCGCCAAAGCTCCGCAACCCAGAGGCGAAATATTTACCCGTCGCAGCACATCCCCCAACCGTTCCCAATCGCGCTGTGTCATTTGAAAATATGCCAGTAAATGATGTGCCAAGCTCAGGGGTTGAGCGCGTTGTAGGTGCGTATAACCAGGAATGAGAGTTTCAATATTTTGTTCGGCAATATCGAGTAAAACTGCTTGAAAATCCCGTAATTGCTGACGAATTTGCTGAATTTGCTCACGGAGATACAGACGGGTATCAGTACCTACTTGATCATTACGGGAGCGGGCAGTATGTAGCTTTTTACCAACATCCCCAATAATTTCCGTTAATCGTCGTTCCACAGCAAAGTGGACATCTTCCGCGTCAATACCGGGATGAAAATTACCTTGACGGTATTCTTGACGAACCTGTTCTAAACCGGAAACGAGTTTTTTGCCTTCTTCGAGAGAAATGATACCAGTATGTGCCAGCATTTTTGCATGAGCTTGCGACCCTGTGATATCGTACTCAATCAATTCAATATCAAAATTAATACTTGCGTTAAAGCGAGCGATCGCGGGATGTAATGCCGATTCAAATCGCTGGCTCCAAGTTTGTTGCTGAGTCATAGATGCTGATGTTGGGATGGGAATGGGTAAAGGGTAAAGGATAAAGGGCAAGGGAAATGCCAAATACCCAATCAACCATAACTAGTTAGATTCCGAATCATATAGCCAATAACCAGACCAATCAACAGTGCCCAAGCTTGTCCAGTCTGTACAAAGTGCGAAAATGACTTTTGAATTTGACCTAAAACATTTGGATCGTTGATTGTTTGGGCAAAGATGGTGAAATCGACAGGAGGCTGTCCGATAAATTGAAACACCCAATCGCTAATTAATTCCATATCGCCTCAAAATACTCAAAATTGTATGGTTAAAAACAATTGACACTTAAAATTCGGGAAATATGAGAAGTTAAGTATAAATCCGCAAGACAAAAGTCAAGAAGATAACTTTAATGTCATAACCTCAACTGGTTACTAATGTCTAGGGGATGGACATTGCAAATTGGTACAATATCATTTCTGCAAAATCTGGCAACACATAAAATAAATCTCCGTGTCTCTCCATCTCCGCGTCCCCGCGTCACTATCTATTACTTTCTTAGCGAGTGATACCAATCGTTAATAAAAAGCTCAAAGTAAATGCAGCTAAAGGTAGCCAATTTTTTATGAAAAAATTCATAATTATGTGCTTGAGTCAGGATGAATTTGCGGTTTGCACCACAGTCTTAACCCCACTCCTGTGATGATGCCAACCGCAATTTCTCGGCTGTTCGCAAAATTTGCCCTGCCAACACAGCCGCACCAAAACCATTATCTATATTGACTACGCCAACACCTGCGGCACAGGAGTTTAACATGGTTAAAAGTGGTGCCAGTCCGCCAAAGCTAGCGCCATAACCAATACTTGTAGGTACAGCAACCACAGGACAATCAGCTAAACCGGCAACCACACTCGGAAGTGCCCCCTCCATACCCGCGACAACGATTAACACCGATGCGGATTCGAGAACGTGGCGGTTGTCAAGTAAACGATGGATGCCAGCAACTCCCACATCCCAAAGTCGCTGCACAGGAAAGCCAGACAGTTCAGCAGTGACAGCTGCTTCTTCGGCGATGGGTAAGTCAGCAGTTCCCGCCGAAATTATACCGATTATGCCAGTATATTTAGCTTCTATCGTCGGGGGAGCGATCGCGCAAATTCTTGCCATTTCGTAATATTGTAAGCCGCGAACTTTGGGCTGTAATAAAGCATAGACATCGGGGTGGATGCGTGTTGCCATAACTACAGGGTTTCTTTCCCGCATGACTTGCATGATGTGGGCAATTTGTTCAGGGGTTTTACCCTGTCCCCAAATTACCTCTGGAAAACCAGTTCTGAGTTCGCGATGGTGATCAATTTTGGCAAATTCTCCCACAGATTCATAAGCGAGATTTTTGAGTTGTGCAAATGCGCGATCGCTCGATATGTCACCTTTGGCAACAGATTCGAGTAAATGTCTTAAATTTTTGTCATTTGTCATTTTGTAGATGATTACTGGTTAATTACGAATGGCGAATTATCTATCATCTATTCTTTCACCTTCAATTCATATTTGTTCCACAATGTTGCACCTTGAGAACCGAGTGCGGAGAATTTGACATTTTCCAGACGATTTCGCACTGCTACTAGGGATAAGGGAGTCACCAAGTATATCTCAGGTAAATATTCTTGAGTTATTTGCTGTGTTTTTGCGTAGATTTCCTGACGTTTATTATCATCTAATTCCTGTGCGGCTTCGATATATAAACGTCCAATTTCTTCTTCCCAATCACTCACTTTTCTATCTATTAATATTTCCTGTCCTCGTTGGGGCTGTTGATTAAAAGTGTGAGAATTTCCATCTGGAGACCACTTGTTTGCGCCATCATTTGGTTCTAAGGAACCCGTAAAGCCCAGTAAATAACATTCCCAATCTAATGTTTCATTTAACTTCCCAACAAGGGTATTAAACGCAATTGGCTGAAAATTTACTTTGATGCCAATTTTTTCTAAATCTGTTTTGATTTGTGCTGCCATAGTCACACGAGTTTTGTTTTCCACATTCGTCATTAAAGTAAAGCTAACGCGATTTCCATCAGCATCTAATAACTGGTTTTTGGCATCATATTTAAAGCCTGATTTGACCAGTAATTGTCTAGCTTGGTTTTGATTATATTCGTAAACTTTTAAACCTTTTTCTGGCGATAAATAATAGGGGCTTTGGATATCAATTGGAGAATTATGTAATTCTCCCAAGCCACGGAAAACATTATTAATCATTGTTTGCCTGTCAATCGCATGGGCGACGGCACGACGAAAATTAACATTATTAAACCAACGTGATTTAATGGGGTCAACTATCGGCTGCCCGTTCTTTCTTTTGCCTGTATTTAAATTAAAAGATATAAAAGTTTTACTAAAGGCTGGTCCACCATTATAAACAGAAAAATTACCACGTTTTTCTTCATTCTTTAACAAAGAAAAGTTTTCCGGTGACACAGTCAGAGTATCTAAACCACCGGAGCGAAATTGCAACACCCCTGTATCTGTGGATTCGATAATTTCCCAAACAATTCTTTCTACATAAGGTAATTGTTGACCTTGGCTGTCTTTACGCCAATAATAGGGATTGCGGCGAAATATAATTCTTTGACTAGGAATATATCTGTCTATCATATATGGTCCATTTACCACTATCTCTTGAGGATTTGTACCAGTTCCCCAAGTCGATAAAAATAATGGATTCCCATTAGCATCCTTAGTTTTAGTCGTTTTTTCTAAAATATGTTTTGGTAAAATGCCGACACCATCAGGTGCGCCTGTGGTGGAAAATAAAAATGGTGCAAATGGTTCTGGAAATATAAATTCAACTCGACGATTATCAATTTTACGAACTTCAGGGAAGACACGATTTTTACCAATTTTGAGTGTATCTTGCCAACTGGTAGGGATATTTTGGTTAAAGGCAATATCTTGATAAGTAAAAATTACATCATCTGCCGTTAAAGGTTGACCATCTGACCATTTCAGATTTTCACGTAGAGTAAAAGTAATTTGCTTTTTATCGTTAGAAATTTGCCATGATTCTGCTAATGCTGGTTCAATTTGTCGCGTCACTCCATTAATTGTCGTTAAACCTTCGGCTGTGAATAAAAAAACGTTGGGAAATTCTTCGTTGAGAGCAAAATTAAAAGTTTTGGGGTCGCCTAATGTTGTGGTAATCCACTGGGAAACTTGAGCTGCTTTGGTTTTAAAGTTACTCGGATTACAACTGGTAATGGCGAATTGGAAAAATATCAAGAGTGCAAATATTAAGGCAAATGCACTCCATTTACGGCGAGAACCTGATAATGCGTTAATCATGGGAAAGGGGGATATTTTGTGCTGCAATTTAAGCTAGTTGAGATGGCTGTCTATTATACATGCTTTGATTGGCACAAAAAAAAGAGGTGGGACATCTGGGTTTGTGTTTCCCACCTCTGATATTATGTCTGGTTGAATACTTATGATTAAGACTGACTTAAGACTGACACGGAGACTTAGAGACGCGGAGAAATTTTGATTGTAAGTGATTAGCCGAAAATGATATGCACTTAACATATTTTTGACAAACATGAATCCACTTCTATCTAAGTATTCCCTGGATAGACAGTGGTTTCCATATCTGCGGTTAATTACTCAAAAACAAGAAGTTGAACTGCTAGTTGTAAAAATTCTAGAAACTATCTGGGGAAAAAATTAAAATTTTCCTGCATGTCTCGTCTAGCCGAATGGGAAGGATTAAAGCCATCATTGCGGGCACGTCGGCGCAAATCCCCCACATCAGGAGATGCATTCACAGCATCTTCTATTTTAATTTTGCCATTGAGCATTAACTCGCACAGTGCTTGGTTCATGATTTGCATACCCTCACTGGTGTTATTTTCCATCAGTTGATAGGCTTCAATCTCTTCACCTTTAAGTAAATAATCTTGCATTGCTGGAGTATTCAGCAAAATTTCCATCACAGCTGTACGACGTGTGTTTGTTGTGGGGATTAACTGCTGGGCTATAACTGCCACCAGCGAATCTACGATTTGCACGCGCATTGCTGCTTGTTCTTCGGGATTATAGATGTTTAACAAGCGATTTATCACTGCGATCGCATTTTTTGTATGTAGTGTACCCAAAACCAAATGACCAGTTTGGGCAGCCTTCAGGGCAGTATCAACGGAAATGCGATCGCGCAACTCGCCAATTAGGATAACATCAGGGTCTTCCCGTAACACCGATCGCAATGCATCATGATATTCATGGGTATGCAAACCCACTTCTCGTTGACTAATCAAACTTTTTTGCGAAGTATGAACATATTCAATTGGGTCTTCAATCGTGACAATATGCTTGGGGGCGGTTTCATTCAAAAACCGTAACATCGCCGCTAATGTTGTGGTTTTCCCGGAACCTGTAGGACCTGTAACTAAAATTAAACCTTGTTTTTTGGTGACAATATCTTTGAGAACCGCAGGTAAACCCAAACCATCAATCGAAGGTACTTCGAGGGTAATCAGACGCAGCACCATCGCCCCACCCGTCAGAGTTTCAAAACAATTAACCCGACAGCGCAAAAATCCCGGATAAAAAATCCCCGTATCGAGTTCTTTCGTTTCCGCAAATCGCTGTCGCTGTAAAGGGGTGAGAATCTCGCTTAAAAATGCTTCAAAAATTTGCGGGGTAATGATTTCACCCTTGTTATAAAGCACCATTTGACTGCGAACTCGAAAGCGCGGTACTTCCCCAACACGAATATGTATATCTGATGCTTGTTGTTCGTAAGCATCACTCACCATTTTTTGGATAGTTATAAACCTTGCTTGCATTTGCACGAGCGGAATGGGCAGTAATTTGCTTGGCAAAGGCGGTGGCGGATTGCGTGTTGCTGGGGTTGATGAATGCAAAGTTTCTGTTGGTGGTAAATGCGTTGGTTTGTGATTTGGTAACGGGGACGTTACTGATTCGTCCATGACTACGATCCTTTTGCCAATTATCAATTAATGTAATTCAGAATATAAACATCGGTTTTGCCAATTCTTGACAACATCACTCCGTAACTTAACTGAATACAAAAGTTATGCTGTTGATTGGACAACCGTAAACTTACTGATATCTGTATTGATTAATGTACACCTATATTCGTTAATCGACTTAGCTAGAGGCTCATCTTTACAGTCATTTCATCAAATTACCAAGAGCTTGTAAATTCAGGATATTTTTCATTTTTTCTTGAACAAAATAATCGTTATTATTTAGCTAGTTAATTGCTGGTTAATTGTTGGCTACTGGTTCTTCACAATTCGACAATCAAGAATACAATGTATTATTTATTACTTATTTTTTCTTTTCCCTGCAATTACCCATGATTAAACGCATTACCAACTACCTGGAAACTCGTGCTTGTGTCCCAGCATATAGCGGTTGGGTGCTAGGAGGAATAGCCATTTGTTTTTTCGGAGCAGCAATTAACACAATGGCAGGCTGGTTATACGTTAGTAGCGGTCTCAGTTGTGCGATTTTGGCTGTTGCTGCCATTTTACCACCTCGTTCTTTGTCGAGATTAAGGGTCAGTCGTCGTTTGATTGAACCAGTTACCGCCGGTGAAGACTTAAGAATCCAGCTAGAAGTTACCAACCAATCCCATCAAAATGTCAGTCTGTTAAAAATCGCCGATGTCTTGCCCTTGGTACTCAAAGACAAATTCGCTCAACAGCCCATTGAACACACAATCAATCACATTGACCCAAAAAACAGTTATGAATGGGAATATTACTACCCTACTCAGCGCCGAGGTATTTATCGTTGGCAAACCGTGCAATTAATTAGTGGTGCGCCATTAGGCTTATTTTGGAGTCGTCGCGATCGCAATTGTCCAGCAACGGCGATCGTCTATCCGCAAATTTTACCACTAGTTAGTTGCCCCCTGATTGATGAACTTGGCAAAGATGAAAGTTGTAAAAACAATTACCAAGGGAACCCGGCTTATGCGGCAACAGAGGGGCTGATACGCTCCTTGCGTCCCTATCGTACAGGCGATCCAATCCGTCTAGTGCATTGGCGTACAAGTGCCCGTTATGGGGAACTACGGGTGCGGGAATTGGAGGTAATTACAGGTGGAGAAGATATTATTATTGCTTTAGATAGCGCCGCCCAATGGGATGAAGAAAACTTTGAGCAAGCAGTAATTGCCACAACTTCACTATACTTTTACGCCCAACGCCAGCAAATGAACGTGCAACTGTGGACAGCTGGTACGGGTTTGGTAAGGGGGGAAAATCGGCGGATTTTGGAAACATTAGCGGCGACATTGCCTCAAGAAGACGCAATTAGCACTGAACCCCCAAAAATCCCTTTGATTTGGTTAACCGAAAATGCGGCTACCATTGCTTCATTACCAAACGGTAGTCGTTGGGCATTATGGCAGAATCAAGAATCTGAGCCGCGTCAAATCATCAACAAGGATATTCCAGGTTTAATTATTAGCAAAGAAGAACAATTGCAAAGCCAATTGCAAAAAACTATTTAATTAATTATGCAATCGCATATCATCAGGTTCGCCTCAAAAATTGCCGTAACTACAGATGGGGAGATGGGGAGATGGGGAGATGGGGAGATGGGAGATGGGGAGATGGGGAGATGGGGAGATGGGGAGATGGGGAGATGGGGAGAAAGTAGGTTTCTTGGTTTTGTCGTACTTATTTTTGTAATATGACGTGGCGGCAGAAACCCACTTCCTGGGATATCGGTTCGCGGATTATCCGATTCGTGGCATTGGCATAACCATCAAGCTGCTGTAGCTAAACCATTATGTCGTAACAATGGTTCGGTACTCGGCTCCCGTCCTCGGAAATTCTTAAATACTTCCATCGGATGTTTGCTACCGCCAAGGGCAAGGACAGTGTCACGATAACGCTTGCCTGTATCCTTTAGGGCAACTTCATTTTCCAAACCAGCCTCTTCAAATGCTGAAAAAGCATCTGCACTCAATACTTCTGCCCATTTATAACTGTAATAGCCAGCCGCATAACCACCAGCAAAAATGTGTCCAAATGCACACAAAAATTCATCTTCTGGCAGTGGTGTGAGAACAGTAGTTGTTTTGGCGATCGCATTTCTGACATCTTTTGCTGTTTGAGTCCCACCAGGGCGGTAACTATAGTGCAGTTCTAAATCCACAAGACTAAAGTGGATTTGCCGTAACATACCACTACCACTCATGTAATTTTTTGCCGCCAATAGTTTTTGATAGTAATGCTCCGGTAGGGTTTCACCTGTTTCGTAATGCTTTGCCATTCCAAACAATGTCTGACTTTCGTAGCACCAGTTTTCCATAAATTGACTTGGTAATTCTACGGCATCCCATTCGACATTATTAATACCCGCCGCACTAGTATAGTCAACCTTTGTCAGCATGTGGTGTAACCCATGTCCAAACTCATGGAATAGGGTTTCCACTTCGTCGAATGTCATCAAGCTGGGTTTACCATCGATGGGTGGAGTTTGGTTACATATCAGATACGCAACAGGTAAACGAGTGGAAGTCTTGCCGTTTTCGATGAATTTGGCGCGGTTAATGCAAGTGTCCATCCACGCACCACCACGTTTTTCGGCTGGGCGACTGTAGGGGTCGAGATAGAAGTAAGCTATGGGTGTGCCAGTGTCATCGGCAATTTGGAAGTAACGCACGTCTTCTTGCCATACAGGAGCTTCTCCATCAGCAGGGGTGACAGTGACACCAAATAAACGTTTTACTAAGCCAAATAACCCATCAAGAACTTGGGGAAGAGGAAAATAAGGACGTAATTCTTCGTCGGTAAAATTAAATTTCGCTTCGCGCTGACGTTCTGCCCAAAAACTAATATCCCAGTGCTTCAAATCACTAGCTTCAGTGGCTCCTTTCGACGCAGCAAAGGCTTTGAGTTCTTCTAACTCATTCACTGCTGCATTGTAACTGGAACTGCGTAACTCTTCCAAAAGCTTTTCTACAGCTTGGACATTAGGAGCCATTTTACTGGCGAGGCTAACTTCGGCGTAATTTTTGTAACCTAATAATTGTGCTAATTCTTGACGCAGTTCTAAAATACGCTCAATAATCGGATTATTGTTGAGTTCTTCGGAAGCTGCACGGGAAAGGTAAGCCTTGTATAATTTCTCGCGCAAATCGCGACGGGTACTGTGTTGTAAGAAGGGTGCATAACTGGGGATATCAAGTGTAATTACCCAAGGACCATTTTCAACTGTCGCATTTTCATCTCCCATACTCCGAGCATTTTGAGCCGCAAGACTCAATAAACTCGGTGGTAAACCGGATATCTCCTCTTGATTCGTCAGTTTTAAGCTAAAGGCTTTAGTAGCATCAAGAACATGATTTGAGAATTTAGTAGACAGTTCCGCCAACTCCATTTGAATCGCGTTGAAACGTTCCTTTGCCTCTCCTTGTAAGCCGACACCGGAAAGTTCAGCATCCCGAATCGCAGAATCAACTATACGTTGTTGTGCGGGTTCGAGATTTGACCAAATATTGCTGTTGCGAATAGATTTAAATGCCTTGTAAATTGGTTGGCTTTGGCTGAGTTTGTTGGAAAACTGGATTACCAAAGGCTGCACACTTTCGTAAGCTTCACGGAGTTCATTGCTATTTTTCACACCCATGAGATGACTCACCGCACCCCAAGTCCAGTATAAGCGATCGCCTATTTTTTCCAGTGGCTCGACTAATCCTGTCCAAGTTGCTTCAACATTACTTTCTAATTCTGCCAGATTGCGATCGAGTTGCTCAATTAACTCATTGACTGCTGGAACCACATGTTCGGGTTTGATATCTGCAAATGGAGGTAAACCAGAACCAATCAATAAGGGATTGTGAGATTTTGCTATAGTTGCGCTTTCGGTCATAGATTTTGTGTGTGATGATTAGATTCAGTACGTAGTATTGCTTGTTTGTCGATTATTTGTTATTGGATACAATACCCACTAACTCAACTATTAACTATTAACTTTATTACTATTATTTAAGTGTAGTCATAACGTTTTCATTTTGGAATGACCGGATACCCGAACATAGATTCATGTCGAATTGAGACAAACCTGACATGACACCTGATTTCTCCTAAATTTCCTTCTAAATTCTCAGTAGAGTTATATGCGTAGATTTCTCAAGTTAATGATTGCCATTATCCCAGTTGCCGGTGTCAGTACCTTGTTATTTCTCTCCCAGAAGACATTAAAACAAGAACAATGGTTGCCTGTGCAAAATGGCATTACTTACGGAATTAGCGGAATGACTGTATTGCAACAGCAAGATAATTCCCTAGATTTACTAGTTGTACATGATAATAAAAAGCCTAATCAAGGGCGTTTAGGTATAGTTAAAATTCAAGGGAATAATTTACCCGAATATATACCCTTACAATGGCAAAAAAATACAAAATTACCGATAGATTTGGAAAGTCTAACATTAGTACCAACCAAAGAATTAGCAAATAAAAATCAGGCTTCTCATATGGCACTAAGTAGTTCAGGTCAAGTTTATCATTTTAGTTTTGCCTCTGATAATACTATTTCAATAATTAAAATATTTGCGTTGCCGGGATTAAATAAAGATAGCAATTTAGAAGCATTTGCACTTCAAGAAATTGATAATAAATTAATCGCAGTATGGGCAGAGCGGGGTGAAGGAGAAAAACCAGCAATTATGTATTGGGGAATTCTTGATTTAGCTACTTATAAAATCAATTTAGCTGGTTATAATCCTATAAAAGTGCCTTTGAAATCACCGAATTTACGTCATATTTCTGACTTAAAAGTCGATAATTCTGGAGTTATATATATTACTTCAGCTACAGATAATGGTAATGACGGACCTTTTGAATCTGCTGTTTATATTATAGGTAGCTTGAGTGTGCAAAATCAGCAAATTATTTTTCAACCTAAATCAGCAATTACTGGTGTCGGAAATTATGATAAGCACAAAATCGAAGCTATGGAATTTTTGCCACATAAAAAAGGGGGAATTGTATTTGGTACAGATGATGAAAATAAAGGTTCTTCAATCTTAATTAAATTAAATTAAACACTATAAATATAAAACTCAGAATAATATTGATTTTATTTTTTATTCCTTATAAAAATTAAAAAACAGGGCTTACTGAAAATAAGTAAACCCTGAAGGAAAATCTAGACTTCTTTAACGATTAGTTATTATTAACCTATCTAGTGAAAAACTAAAATTCTATTATGCTTTTTTCCCAGCAACCTTAGCTTCCACCTTCACAGCCTTAACACCTTGGAACTTATATTCTTTAACAGCCGGTTCAATCTTTTTCAAAGTCGCCTCGTCAGGAACAGTACCTTTAATTGTCAAAACGCCGTCTTTTTCTTCCACATCAAGCTTGCTTCCGGGAAATTTCTTTTCCAGATTATTCTTAACGATAGTTTTTGTACCACCAGAAGTATTAGTTAAAGCAGTTTTTGTGGCTGTAGTTGTTTTATTAACAGCAGTTTTAGAACCTTCTACCGTATTTTTAGCTGCGGTTTCAGTTTTTGCACCCACATCTTTAGCTGTGTTATTCACAGAATCAGCGTCAGAAGTCTTAGACGCATCTTGGCACGCTACTGCACCTAATGCCAAAATACCACTAATTAAAAGAGGGATGAATTTTTTCATATCTATCTCCAAATTGAATAAATGAAGCGATGAGTTCAAAAGTGTGTACGACTGAGGAGCAAATCTTAAAAAAAGATTAATTGGGAAATGGCAAAGACTATTTAGTCAAACTGAATGCCGACTGAATAATAAATAGCTTCATTTGGCTGCATAAAAAGCCAATTTGAAACAGCGAAAATCCAGTTATAGCCCAAGATGCCTTCTCTAAAATGAAGTGCCAGTCATTGATAAAACTTCGACTTGAGTAGAATATCAAGTCCAGTTAGCAAAGATGAAAACAACATTTTTATTTGAAGGTTACTTGATGTTAGCAGATTTTCCAAAAAGTAGTTTATCTCCCTTACTTAAATAGTTCTGCATTATTGTATTGCAGGACTTTTTTATTTAAATTCGTACTCTTAAACTAAATAAAGTATTCTTAAATACTTTATATTTTGTAACATTCGGAGAAGGTCAAATACAAGAAGCTGACTTGATTCATGAGGGGAAATACCAGAATTCTATTGATAAGTGTGTAATGAGAATCAAAACTTGTAAAGAGAGTCTAGACTGTTCTCAGAGATAGGGTACTATACTCTCTTCTAGTTTTATTTCTAGTTTTATATTGAATTAAAAATTAAACCTATCTGTTTAACCAAAAAATCTTGAATATTTGTTTGCGAAGTTGAAAACAAAGACAGTTTCCAAACTTTAATTTTTTTCCAGATACTTTTTCACCCCCTGACTCATTTGCATGAGGCTAGGTGTAATCTTACTACCCAAAAAATCTTCGACTACGCGAGCAATTTGTCCCGTGATAAACTGGGGTGCGCCATGAATTTTTTTGGGATCGATTGTTAATTCACCACGACTTTGGATAATAGTATTATTCCCATCTTCTACAAAAGAATTTGTACCAGCACAATAAACTGCTTCTGTAAAAGCACGTGTTTCCAGTTTCCATTCCAAGACAAATTCTGTTTGCTTCCAAGTATTATATTCAAGCCAGGAGAGCATATCTTCACTAAGTAAAGCTCTTGCTGCTATTGGAATTTCGCCGCCACCATGCCATTCATTGACAGTGTAAATTATTTCATCTACTTCTTTTCGGGACTTAACTTTAATATCACGAATATCTGGAATGTAGCGAACAAGTTCTGTGAGTTTATCTCTGTAAGTCGCGTACACAATCTGACGAGGGAAAGGAATATAGGTATCAGTCGAAATTTTCATTGGTGAATTGCTTATGGGTGAGAAAAAGTAAAACAGCTTTAAATCAACAGTAGTAGGAAAGAAAATTATTATACTTGATGTCTTTGTAGGAAAAAAGTGTGCAAATGGTGTGTGGAGAAATAATACATATCATATAAAGTGTGATTTAGAATGAAAAATAATGTTAAGAATATTGATGAACTGGAAATAAAAACTTGCACGAGTTGCAATTATTGCATGGTATTAATTCAGTAATTACAACTACATAGTAAAATTAATCGTTACCAAATGTCATAATAAGTGAACTCATGGGTTTATTTACTTACGTAATATTGCAGAAAGTTAGATGTTTATTTTGACTTAAGACACTAACTTTCTGCTCTTTTATTTTTCCGGTTTGTATTGGGCTTTTCTTATCATCTCAAAACTTATCACTTTTGAACTTCAGCACTCATACTTGCCATATCTCCCCAATTTCCTCTATTTATAAAGCTTCCTGCCCCCTCAGTTGTAGTTTAGGCAACCATTTGCGCCCCGAACATGATATTTGTATTACTGTGGCTCAATCATGTGTTTGTTAGCTAAATAGCAATTATGTATTTTGCGATTGTTCTACAACGAGTCCGATGGCAGTAACTTCGATGGTGCGACCGAAGTTATTACAAGGGCATTAGTTAATGAATAATAGCTACCAGCTTGATGAAGATTGAGTTTTGCCAAAAAATTTGCTGTGTTGAGCGTCAAAATCTTTAAGGGGAAAGATGTTAAGAAAATTCGTTGGCATTTTTGTTGCTACTGTGCTGTTAACATTCCAATTCGTTATTGGTAGTGCGAGTGCAGTAGAACTCTCTGCGGCTACTCGTACTGTAACTCTTAACGAGGCTGGTGATACCACAGTTCTAAGCCTTAAACAAGTCAAAGAAGGTAAACGTTTATTTCAATATGCTTGTGCCCAATGCCATGTTGGTGGTGTCACCAAGACAAACCAGAATGTTGGTCTTGAACCTGAAGCTTTGGCTGGTGCAACTCCTAACCGTAATAGCATTGAGGGTTTGGTTGATTACATGAAAAACCCTACTACCTATGATGGAGAAGAAGAAATATCCGAACTACATCCCAGTACCAAGAGTGCTGATATTTTCACCGAAATGCGTAATTTAACTGACAAAGATTTGGAAGCGATCGCAGGCTATATCCTCTTGCAACCTAAAATTGTTGGTTCGCAATGGGGTGGTGGAAAAATCTACTACTAAAATAAACGCTGTACTTTTGTTTAAGTAGGGTTGAGTTAAGTTAGCAGGAGTAATAGAAATTTTCTTTTTCTAATGCCCTGTTTTCTCTACTATCCCTACTTCTTTTGTATCTGGCTATGGGTTTTCATTATCAGGTTTTTTAAACTCTGAGGCGATGGCTCAAGTTTAATTCAAGTTATCGCCATGAGTCTGGCAACTGCTAGATGAGCGCATATCTACTTGGCGATGTCTACTGTCCAATTGCTGTTAATAAAGTCAAGTTCAGAAACTAAATTCGATTTAATTTTGATTTAATGAAGTTTCTAATCTTAATTCTTCAGTTAACTTTTCTTTGTTGTCTACAATCGGTTGTGAGTCGAAATCGAGAATTTGCCAGCTTCTGGCTCGACTGACATTAAACTTCATTCCGCCTGATTCCAAGGCTTTGAGGACTTGACGAGTTGTTTCTCGATTCAAGCTTGTCTCTTGGGCGATCGCATCAATAGTAATAGCATTATCGCGATCGCAACAATCAAGTATATTAAGTGCCAAACGATAGGGTTGATCTAAGTACGGTCGGATGATTTGCTGGATTTCCGACGGTAAAACGGAACGAAACCATAGTATAAATTTTGCACTTGACCTAATTTTGTCTAAACTATTTTGATTCACTGAACTTACATGCTCCTCGATTGGCACTGAATAGTAGGTGAAAAAATATACCTCTGAGGGATAAGTCCAGATTACGCCAGGATAAGAGGATGAGACTTCTGCCAAAGGTTATATGCCAAAAGGAGTATATTCCGCAATGAGCATTGCTAAAAAAAATAAAGTATGCTAACTAGCCCTTTTTTTAATTCGATGGCGGTAGAAATGCCATCCCATATGTACAATCATGCCCCCAATAATTACAGGTGATAGCCAACGTAACCAAGCAAAATGAATACCGACTCTCGCAAGCCCTAACAGTAATACATCGTCAGCAAGGCTCAATATAAAAATAAATAGCTGTAGAGGTAGATGCTGGTTGTTATTATTAAAATCCATATTCGTATATTGGCTTCCTTTGGCAATTTGAGGATGCTACTAGGTTAGGCAATATATCTAAGAAAATAGTAAATCAGCGATTTTTCTTAATAAAATTAGATGGGAATAGGGAATAAAAGATTTGCTAACTTTTTCTCATCACCCATAATTCAGAATTTATTTGCTGTCATTTCTTAGGTAATGTAATCTTTTTTAATAATTATACATTTTTATTCAGAAATTAATCTGAATGTAAACATTAACAAATTGACGATTGAAAATGCTGACTACGTTTTATTCCCAGCTAAACGTTTCGATAAACTTAAAGTTTCTTCCTTGTCATGAATCTTATTGTAATCACCACAAAATGCTTGGTAGACTGGCAAGCACAGTTGCTACAAACGTCCAGATTGAAAAGCGTTCAATATCCGCTTCGTCAAGTGCATATCCCATTTGAAAGAGGGAAGCAAGCATAGCTCCTAAAATAAAGCTCAAAAGGAAAACGTATTTAAAACTAATCATGAATTTTCCTGAAGATAGTTTCAAAATAAAATTTGAACAAGCACGACTCCGCCAGTAGCGAGATGGCGCAGAATGACTTGAATCAGTTTTGAGAAATTCAATCTCTAGTGGTGTTAAAACTAATTATTAGGAATCCATGTGTAGTGTTTTTCTGTGATTGTTGTGGAACAGGATTCCTATATCTACAAATGATGACAAGATTAGAGGAAGAGACTAAAAAATTCTTGCCATCTTAATGAATGTACTCTTTAGTGTTATCACAAACTTTTTACTGACAAGTGTTAATAGCGAGCATAAAGGATTCAATTTTAGATTTTTTTAATAAAAGATTTTGCTTTTCAATATTTATTGATTTTTGAGTTAGTAATATTTTGTTCCTGAGAATACTGACAATTAATTGCGTAATAGCATCCTGTAAGCGGTATACATCTACTTTAATAACGCCTTATTCCCTTCGACAAATAAACAATTAAAAATTTTGCACGCACTATTTTTGGGACTGGGACTTGCATCTCGGTTTCCACCATTCGTCATCTCAAAAAATCTCCCTTCTGATTGAATATAAAATTGAACAAAAAAAAACAGCCACCTCGCCTTCAGGAGAGACAGCTGTTTTTTGACCAGGGCAGGCACAAAACCCACCCCAAGATGATTAAGTTTAGTAATCGAAATCTCCACCCATACCAGCACCAGCGCCAGCAGGAGCGCCATCTTTAGGCTCTGGCTTGTCAACAACGATACATTCGGTTGTCAACACCATACCAGCGATGGAAGCTGCGTTTTGTAGTGCGGAACGGGTTACTTTCGCAGGGTCAACAATACCAGCAGCGAACATGTCAACATATTCGTTAGTAGCAGCATTGAAACCAACGTTGAAGTCTTTCTGCTTCACGTATTCGGCAATTACCGCACCATTTTGACCTGCATTTTCAGCAATTCTCTTCAAAGGAGCAGTTAATGCACGAGCAACAATCATTGCCCCAATTAACTCTTCATCCTTGAGGTTACCGCTTGCCCAAGTTTCTAACTCAGGAGCAAGGTGTGCCAAGGTTGTACCACCACCAGGAACGATACCCTCTTCAACTGCTGCTTTGGTAGCGTTGATAGCATCTTCCAAACGGAGTTTCTTGTCTTTCATTTCGGTTTCGGTAGCAGCACCAACTTTCACAACTGCTACACCACCAGACAATTTAGCCAAACGTTCTTGGAGTTTTTCCTTATCGTAGGAAGATTCAGTTTCTTCCATTTGCCGGCGAATTTGTTCGCAACGTGCTTTTACAGCTTGCTCATTACCTTCAGCAACAATGGTGGTGTTGTCTTTGGTAATGGTGATGCGGCGAGCTTTACCCAAGCTATCAATCTTGGTTGCGTCAAGTTTCAAACCAGCATCTTCAGTAATTAACTGTCCACCAGTTAAAACTGCGATATCTTCCAGCATAGCTTTCCGGCGATCGCCAAATCCAGGAGCTTTAACCGCAGCTACATTTAAGACACCACGTAAACGGTTGACAACCAAGGTAGCAAGTGCTTCTTTCTCGATATCTTCAGCAAGAATTACCAAAGGACGACCGGAACGAGCAACTTGTTCGAGGATGGGTACCAAATCTTGTACCAAACCGATTTTCTTATCAGTTAAAAGCAAGTAAGGCTCGTCAAACACAACTTCCATGCGTTCAGCATCGGTTGCGAAATAGGGCGAAATATAACCCTTATCGAAGCGCATACCTTCGGTAATTTCCAATTCGGTGGTCATGGATTTTCCTTCTTCCAAGGAAATCACACCTTCTTTACCCACCTTATCCATCGCTTGAGCAATCATGCTGCCGACTTCTTCATCATTACCAGCAGAGATTGAACCAACTTGAGCGATCGCTTTAGAATCTTCAACAGGACGGGCGTGTTGCTTGATTTTATCAACCAAGAAAGCTGTTGCTTTGTCAATGCCGCGCTTCAGCACGATCGCATTCGCACCAGCAGCAACGTTACGCAAACCTTCTTTGACAATCCCATGAGCCAAAACGGTAGCAGTGGTTGTACCATCACCTGCTGCGTCGTTGGTTTTGGAAGCAGCTTGACGAATCAAAGCCACACCAGTGTTTTCAACATGGTCTTCTAATTCAATTTCTTTAGCGATGGTGACACCATCATTAATGATTTGAGGTGCGCCAAATTTCTTTTCTAATACCACGTTACGACCCTTAGGACCAAGGGTAACTGCTACTGCTTCAGTCAAAATATCCATACCACGCTCAAGGGCACGACGAGCGTTTTCGTTGTAAATAATCCGCTTTGCCATAATAATGTAATTCGCTTTGTAAGCTATTCTCTGTTTTTTTGTTTAGATCGGTTGTCGATTTTTGGTTAGTGGTTGTTGGTTATTGAAGATTAACAGTTAACTATATACCGATTAACTATTATCCATTCACCATCGCCCGCTACCTAACTAGCTAACAATTGCTAAAATGTCTTTTTCCGAAAGTAATACATACTCGTCAGTGCCGAGTTTGATGTCGGTACCAGCGTACTTGGAGTAAAGAACTTTATCTCCTACTTTGACATCCATCGACATGCGGCTACCATCATCTTTGAACTTGCCATCGCCAATAGAGACAACTTCGCCAACTTGGGGCTTTTCTTTGGCTGTGTCGGGCAAATAAAGACCACCTGCGGTCTTTTCTTCAGAAGCACTGACTTTGACGAAAACGCGATCGCCTAAAGGTTTTACTGTTGATACGCTTAATGATACTGCTGCCATAACTAATTCGTGCCTTCTTAGCACTCTCAACTCCTGAGTGCTAATTTACCTAAATACAGCTTCAAATAGCAATCAATTATTGTGTACGGGTTCCCGAACTATTAGACAATGGGCAGTGGACATAAGAGGACAGGGAGACGCGGGGACACGGGGACACGGGGAAAATAATAAATATAAGAAGATATTATTTCCCTCCCTCTCTCCGCGTCTCCCCCTCTCCCCCTCTCCCCATCTCCCCTCTTTTCTTTCCCGTCATTGTCTTCTGGAATACCTTTTCTCCCCTGTTTCTGTTCCCTCTTCTCCTTGGCATTTTTTCTTTGTCCCATAACGATTCCAGGAATTAATTAAGTAAAAATACTCTATCAAAAATGTTCATCAGATGATTTTTCTTTGGTTTATGAATATTTTTGTATCTTCAAATTTATTTGCAAACCCAGAAAATTGTTATAGAACAGTAATCAGGAGGTGTGAGATGAGTAACAATACGGCGGAATTATCAGGTCTGAGAATACCCGAAAATACTAAAATTTCCGCAAAGAAATTCCTAAGTAATTCTGTAGAATCTCTAGGACTTTCCAAAATCCAGCGACATATTTTTTTGTGTGCTGACCAAACAATTCCAAAATGTTGCTCTAAACAAGCTTCTTTGGAATCATGGGAATATTTGAAAAAGCGTCTTCAGGAGCTAAAACTCGATCAGACACAAGAAAATAACCTGAATTACATCTTCAGAACAAAAGCCAATTGCTTGCGAGTTTGTTGTTCTGGACCGATAATGGTAGTTTACCCGGATGGTGTGTGGTATTGCCAAGCAACTCCCGAAGTAATCGAACGAATTATTCAAGAACATCTAATTGGCAATAAAGTGGTAGAAGAATACGCATTTTTACTCCACTCTCTGCCAAATTGCTTCCAAAATGTTGGCGAACAATTAATAGAGGCTTAACCATGAAAAGGATATGAAAAGCAGTAAGCTTTAATAGAGCATTGATTAGCGTGGGTTAATTTTTGGGAGCATCTTAAACCAACACTTATGTGAACTTGAATAATTATTATTTAATCAGTGTTTTTTCGCCCGCACTCATCAAAGCGATATATAATAGCGCATTATAAATACTACTGCTCTACGTATCCTTACTGGACTTTAGCCCTAGTTTCCGAATGTCGAAAAAAGTCACTGTCACTTTTCAGGCGTGAAGGTAGCAAAGGCGAGTTAAGTGGGAAAGGCTCACACACTTTTAACGATCCACCATCATAGGAAACGAGTCAATACCCTGATGGACCGAAGCGCGACAATTGCCACTGCTATGAAAGAACCCAGCATGAAAGACCACAAACGACTTTTACTAATTGATGACGACCCAAACCTGATATTGCTGGTGAAGGATTACTTGGAATTCCGGGGATATGAGGTCGTCACTGCCGAAAATGGTCGGGAAGCTCTGGAAATTTTAGAGCAGGATATTCCAGATATGATCATTTGCGACGTAATGATGCCGGAAATGGATGGATATACATTCGTCGAGCAAGTTCGGCAAACCGAACGCACGAGTTGGATTCCTGTATTATTCCTGTCAGCGAAAGGACAAAGCGCCGATCGCGTCAAGGGATTAAATAAAGGGGCTGACGTGTACATGGTGAAACCATTTGAGCCAGAAGAACTAGTGGCGCAGGTTGAATCATCCCTCAAGCAAACAATTCGTTGGAAGGAGCACCAAGCAAAAGGTGGGGAAAACGGTTCTCGTATTCAAGTTCCTTTCGATGTGCAGCTAACACCTACCGAACTGAAAGTTGTCCAGTTTGTAGCTAGGGGATTAGCGAACCGCGAAATTGCTGAAGAACTCAACGTTAGCCAGCGAACTGTAGAAAGCCATGTTTCTAACATGTTAGGTAAAACTAACCTTCACAATCGCACCGAGTTAGCTCGCTGGGCAATTGAAAACCAAATGGCATAAATCGCTGATTAGGGGTTAAGGGAAATTAGTTGCATAATTAAGGGTACCAAATAACAGCAAATGCAGCTTTACACCTAAAAGGCAGCTTTTTTGTACTGGCAGCCTAGAGTTGAATGCATGTCTCCCGCAGCATTCAAACATTGACTCAACTTCTGACTCTTAACGCCTAACTCGCGACTTGAGCTTAACGCCCAATGACTCTTAACATGAGTCCAATCTTCGACAGACACCCGAATTGCACATCGTAATTCCCAGAGTGTCACCCTGAAATTTAGCTTTTGAGATTCCGGCTGATTTTACCCGATACATTGAGGTAGAGTCAGCTTTTCTTTTATGCTTTAGAGGATGTCAAATTTGATTAGTTGTATTGTATCGATTGACCGCAAAAATGTAAATCCGTGTTACAACGACATTGTTACTAGGAATACTCAAAATTCTACGTATATAGAAAATCCCCAAAAGGCAATAAGTAGGTAATTCCCAATACCATCCAGCCAGGCTTACGCTTACGTAATCTGCAATTGGTAATTCGTAGTTATTAAATCAGTAATTCCCTACGCCGACGCAATGACAATCTCTACTGAGACGAAATCGTACAACCTGCGTTATTGGTTTTGATGATGCTTAAGAGTATGTTGTGGATTGAGAATGGATAAGAAAAACTGGGTTTCCCCGTCCTGGAAAAACCCAATTCAGATGGAAAATTTTACTTTTGCCTTCACATACTAGTATTCGCGACATAACTCAACTGATTACTCATCAGAGTTGCGGTAAATCCACCATTTCTCGAACACTTCCCCGCACTCCACCGACTCCTTGAGCAAATTGACGATCTTGTTGATAAACTAACATCGGTAATCCGTTTCGAGGCGACATGACAATTAATCCCTTGGGGTGGATGGGATTTTTGTTAATTAATTGCAACCTGTAACGCATCAACAACATTGCCAAAATAATCTTGATTTCCATCATCGCGAACCCGGCACCAATACAAATCCGCGAACCGGCACTAAAGGGATTGTATTCGTACATCGTCGGTTCAATGGTTTCCCAACGCTGGGGGTGAAATCGTTCCGGTTGGGAATAAATTTCGGGGCTGTGGTGGGTTTGGTAAATACTCACAAAAACCTCGGTTCCCTCAGGTAAGTCGTAACCACCTAGGGAAGTGGCTTGGGAAATCACACGACCATTCCAAGGTACGGGCGATAATACTCGCATACTCTCTTTAATTACCCGTTCTAATAAAGGTAACTGCTGTAACTGTTCGAGAGTTGGTGCTTCCCCATGTAAAACGCTGTCAAGTTCATCGAGTAAGTCAGCAGCTATTTCCGGGTGTTGGGACAGCAAAAACAAAGTCCAAGTCAAAGCATTCGCACTGGTGTCATGCCCCGCAACATAAATTACCCCCACATGCCCCAGTAATTCGTCGTCTGTGAGGGTGACACCGCTTTCCGCATCCCTCGCTTGGATAAGCATTGAGAGAACATCGCCACCATCAATACCCTGGGCACGTTTACGCTGAATCACATTGCGTAATTCTTGATCGAGTTCCCCGACTGAATTTAGCAACCGGTGGAAAGGTAAGCCAGGAAAGTCAAAGGGCAAAAGTGAGAGTGCGGGATTACCCATTTGTGCGCCAACTTGCTTTAATAATCGGGTGAAGGTGTCGCCTTCTTCACTAAAATCCTTGCCAAATAAGGTTTTAGTCGCAATACGCATCGTCAAACGCCGCATTAACTCCAGGATATCTACTTCCTCACCCACCTTTAAGCGATCGAGTTCTGAGTCAGTCAAGGCTACCATATCATCACGGTAAGATTCGATACGTTGCTTATGAAATGCTGGCATTAAAAGCTGGCGATGTTGGCGGTGTTCTCCACCATTAACACCAAATAAACCCACAAGAAAATGTTGGAAAGGCTGTGTACGCAAAGAATTATTCCGCTTGCGGTACAAATCTCTAGTCAAGGGACATTTGTGGTAAATATCATGTTTACTAGTAACTTCGCGAACAATATCTGCACCGTAGGCAAGAACTGTACCTGGACAATTGAGATGGGGAGAGTAAATATTTGTACCACCACCTGCAAGTAAAGAGACAACCGAACCATAGTTTTGGAATAATTGACGCGACAAACTAATGGAGTCGTCTACAAACTTGAACATTTGGATCAGATTACCAAATAGCGGGGAAGAAGGGGGACCAGGTACTGTTAATTGAGGTTTGTTAGTAGTTGCAATCATGGTGTAATGGAATACAAATTTAGTTTCTAAATCACTTGCAAAATGGCACAATAAAATTTAACGACTTTGTGCCAAACAACAGTTCAAATCAAATGTTATCTGGAAAACAATTAAATTGCTACATCAGATTACTCAAAGTATTGCTTTCAGGATTTTTATCTACTATTACAGTCTTATTGTTTTTGCAGATACCAGTCTATGGGGGTGATTTATCCATATCCAAACCAGAAAATAATCCCATTATTATTGAAAATCTTAAACCAGGAACAAAAGATTGGCAGTTAATACATCCTGCTAGAAATAGAGAAATAGAAGGATATGCATCTTTAACTAGTGTCAATCGTGGAGACAAAATTAAGCTTTTTGTGAATACCAAAGACCCTGGATATACAATTGAAATTTATCGAATGGGCTGGTATCAAGGTCAAGGCGGGCGGCAAATTACACCAGCAATTTTTAGGGAATCAGTCAAGCAACCATTACCAATAGTTGACCAAACAACAGGTTTAATTGAATGTAATTGGCAAGACCCTTATGTATTACAAATACCCAGTAATTATCAGGATTCTTCCCAATGGGCAAGTGGTTTTTATTTAGCGAAACTAACAGCTAGTAAAAGCGGTAAACAAAGCTATATTATTTTTATTGTTCGTGATGATTCTCGCCCTTCAGATATTTTATTGCAATCGAGTGTCACCACATATCAGGCATATAATAATTGGGGCACAATGTCGCTTTACCGTTGGAATAGTCAAGGAAAACAAGCCTCAAAAGTATCCTTCAATCGTCCCTATGCAATGAGTCCCAATCGTGATGCTGCATACGGAGTTGGTGCGGGGGAATTTTTAACTAATTTTCAGCCCAAGCGGCGGACATCCAGTGCCGGATGGGAATATAACATGGTGCGTTGGCTGGAAAAAAACGGCTATGACGTGACGTACAGTAGCAATATTGATACCCACGAAAATCATTTAGATAAAATTAGTGGGAAAACAATCCTGTTTTTACATAAGGCATTTTTATCAGTTGGACATGATGAATATTGGTCGTGGCAAATGCGTAATAATGTAGAAGCTGCCAGAGATGCTGGTGTCAGTTTGGGTTTTTTCTCCGCGAATACTTGCTATTGGCAAATTCGCTTAGAACCTAGTCGGATTACTGGTGATATTAACCGGACAATTGTCTCCTACAAAGAAGCAGAAGCATTAGATCCATTTGCACGCGATCGCAATTTAAGTAATGATTATCTGATAACTACTCTTTGGCGGAGAAAACCTGTTAATCGTCCTGAGGATGCCTTAATTGGAGTCATGTACGATACTTTTCAGGTAAATGCTGATATCTTGATACCAAATACTGCTCCAGAATGGCTACTTGCAGATACACAATTGAGCAAAAATACGGCACAAACTTCAAAAAACTTATTTGGATTTGGCAATCCAACAACGGAAATGCGGTTATCAGGTTTGTTGGGATATGAAGTTGATAAAATGTTCAATTCTGCGCCGGAAAATACTATTCGCATTGCCCATTCACCCTATCGCCACGGTGGTAGAACTAAATATTCGGATATGACAGTTTATACTGCTAACTCTGGGGCGACGGTATTTGCCACGGGAACAATTCAGTGGAGTTGGGGTTTAGATAATTTTAATGCTCCTCAATTACGCCCTACATTGTTGAATCAAGACGCGCAGATAATAACTAGAAATGTTTTGGCAAAAATGCTTAAAAGTGGCGAATAGAATAATTGTCTTTAAATAAATGAAAGCTGATATCAGAAATTTTTATTTAGTTGTGGCAGAAATATTAACACTGTGATGCAACATTTTGGAGTAAGAGTCTGCTATGACACCTCAAGAATTTTTAGAAGATTTAGCTTCAGCGACAACAGACTCCGAGAAGCTAATGGTTTTTGCGCGATACTTGGATACAACTGCCTTGGATAATGCCACAAGTCGAAGATGGAGAAGTCTTTCCTACAGTGATGAAATTCAACTGTCACTCAATAACATTGCGTTTCATTTAGAGAGGCTTGCTGAGTCGGGAAACTAATACCAATTCTCCCAAAGAAAGTAACAGATGGTGACGCGGGGAGGCGGAGATAGACACGGAGATTTATTTTATGTGTTGCCACGGAGAGAGAAAGACAAAGTGAATCTGTTGCAGCGTCACTTGCCACAGGTTAGCCGCAGGAAGAGATTTTAATTGTCAGTGATTAGCCGGACTGAATCTGAGAACATAGGGAGAAATGAAAAGATGTTAAGGAAAATAAAATCTAAAATTTCTCTTTTCTCTTTTCTCTTCTCCCACTCTTAAGCTGAGACTAATCTTCGTAATGATTCTGCTCGACGTTTGGCTATTGCATTATTAGGTTCGCGTTTGAGTGCTTCTTCGTACATTTCTAAGGCTTGATTGTTCAGCTTTTTACGCTCGTAGGCATGGGCGAGATTGTTGTAGGCAACAACATAGTCGGGATTAGATTTTAGGGCTTCTTTGTATTGGCGAATTGCTAAGTCATATTGTTCTTGGGCAAAATAGACATAGCCAAGCCCGTTGTAAATAATACTGATACTTTCTTCGTTTTCTTCTTCGGCTGCTTTGAGTGCTTTTTGGAAAACACTAATAGCTTGGGAATATAGTTTTTTGTCGGAGTAAATGCTGGCTAATTCGTAATATTCTTGTGCTGTACCCTGTTCTTTGGTTAGTTTATTCCGCAGTCGAGAAAAAGAACTTTCGATTCGACGTGTTTTAAAGATTTGGCGAAATACACTGACGACGGTGAATAGTAGTAAGCCAACGAAAATCGAGAGATAAATAACTGCGAGTTTGCTATCCATTGCTGTTATATTAAATGTTCCTATTTTTATTATGGAGGAAAGGGGGAAGAGGAAAAGAGGACTGTTAACTTTTAACTTTTAACTTTTAACTTTTAACTTTCAACACTTAATATTCTCGAAGGTGGTAATCCCCAATACTGAATGCGCTCTTGTAGCCAACCTGTTTCTAAGTAGGTAGCGATCGCATTATCTACTTTCCTTCTTAATTTGTCGTTTTGCAACCCTTTCGCAATGACTATACATAATGGCTCTGTCGATAGTCGTGTTTCTAAGAGGCGATATTGGGGATTTTGTTTTACCCAGCCACTGAGTACGCTAGCATCGGCTGCAAATGCGGCAATTTTACTTGTTTCCAAAAAACTTTCGGCTTGTTTGTAGGAATCAACTCCAACCAAGTCGGCATTCGGTATAAAATATTTAATTCTTGATATCGTACTCGAACCTTTCAATACACCTATTTTGCGCTGTTTAAAATCACTTAATCTTTGAATTAAAGTATCTTTTGTTACTAAAATAGTGCTATCTAAATAGTAAGGAATACTGAAATTTACTAATCGAGCGCGGGATTCGGTAGCTGTGAATCTGGCAATGAGAATATCAACTTTATGATCTAAAACTTGAGAAATGCGATCGCGATTTTGTACAGGTATTAATTTAAAAGCTTTGGGTTTACCGAGTAAATCTTGAGCAAGTCGTTGAGCAATATCTATTTCTAAGCCTTGTAAATTACCACTTGCATCACGAAAACCTAAAGGAGTTAGGTTATCTTTGACGGCAATTTTAATGTAGCCGCGCGCCTGAATCTCAGATAATGGGGCGGCGTTAGCTGGGGCAAGAAGAAACGGAGTTGGAAAAAACGGAAAAGTTAAAAAACTACAAGAAAATAGGCAAAAGGTAAAAGTCAGGAGAAACTTCCGACACCATACAAATAAATCCATACAAACTTAATTTAGCAATGCCGATTGATTGTAACTCAGTTTGCGTTCACTGTTTGTATAGCCGTAAAGACGCGATCGGTTGAAGATAATATCTACATTCTTCCACCTTTCAGCTTTCCCCTTTCCTCTTTCCCCTTTCACCTTTATTTAACTTGGCTTGCCATTTCGGCGATTTTTGCAAACCCGGCTGGATCGAGAACTGCGATTTGTGCCAACATCTTGCGGTTGATATTGACTTCAGCTTTTTTGAGATTCCCGATAAACTTGCTGTAACTCATACCATGTTGACGAACAGCAGCATTAATCCGGGTAATCCAGAGACGACGAAAATCGCGTTTTTTCCGTTTGCGATCGCGGTAGGCACTGCGAAGCGCTTTCATCACCTGTTGATTGGCAGTCCGGAACAGGGTTGAATGGGAACCGCGAAAACCTTTAGCTAGTTTGAGAATTTTTTTGCGGCGCTTGCGTGCTACATTACCGCGCTTTACCCTTGTCATAACTTAAATTTTCCTGAGATTTACAAATAAGGAAGCATCAAACGTACGTTTTCTGCATCGCGCTCGTCAACAACTGCCATTTTCGACAAATTGTTTTTCTTCTTCCTCGTTTTATGTTCGAGAAGGTGGTTTTTAAAAGCTTTGCGACGCATGATTTTTCCGGTACCAGTAGCACGGAAACGCTTCGCCGCAGCTTTGCGAGTTTTGAGCTTAGGCATATTTTGGCATTAAATCGACACAATCTAATATATTACTATGTTTTTTATCTAGCGTCTCAGTTTTGCTCAATTCCAAAATATTAATCTCAATCATATTAATCTACATCGATCAACTGAGGACGGCAGGAACAGATTGCCATAAACCCACCTTTGGCTTGAATGAGAATAGCCGTCATGTCACCACAGGACTAGAGATAAGATTGTGCGATCGCATCTTCGTTTGCCGAGTTTAGAGCATTAGCAATGGGGTGAAACTGTATTAAACTGATGTGCAGCTAAATTATATAAGTCAAAAACGCAAAATAATTGTAGTGTGGAGAGGAGTTTCCGGGGAGATGTTCTTCACGGAAAACTCCGGGGCATCTTGCCCGCGTCTTATATACAAATTAGATGATTAGATGCATCGCAGCTTATCTCTGCAATGATGATCCCATTTGTTTTGCAAAGCCCGATGTTTGACTTTAGTCGAGATGACTTTAAATATAACCAAGTAATATTAATTACTCACACCTAAAAAAATACACTAGAATATATTCAAACATACCAGCAGCAAAACTGGCATATATACTAGTTATAAATGTTGCTTGTGTTGAAAAAGTAAGTGAAACATTGATACATCGAGTTGCCAGTTTGCAAAGTGTAATAAAAGATATAAAGCTAAGATGAAAATTACCGTACAACTGAGCATAATAATTGTTGCATTTTTGTAAATCAGTCTTCTTTGTATATATTTTGCAAGTGTTTCCGGAATCAGGGTGCTTTGTCAGAAAAAATAAAAGGAGTGACTAAGTAACCAACTCATGACCCACCACATGATCGGTAAAATACTGCAAGGACGTTACCAAATCGTCCAAAGCCTGGGTGCAGGGGTATTTGGACAAACATATGTAGCTGTAGATATTGAACATCCAGAAAATCCCAAATGTGTAGTTAAACAGCTCAAAGTAACTAGTTTCCAATCCAGCCATTTAGATACATTGAGACTAAGGTTTTTAACGGAAACACAAACCCTCAGACAATTAGGACATCACAATCAGATTCCTGAATTAATTGCTTGTTTTGAAGAGCATGAGCGTTTTTATTTAGTCCAGGAATTTATCGAGGGACATGCACTCAGTGCGGAATTGCCATTGAGTCAAGGCTATGGCTATTTCTGGGAAGAGGGCGAAGTCATCCAGTTTTTGATTGATGTTTTAGAGATTCTGGATTTTATCCATTCGCAAGGTGTGATTCACTGCGATATCAAACCTGAAAATTTAATTCGCCGGGTAAGTGATGGCAAGTTGGTATTAATCGACTTTGGCTCGATTCAACCTGTGGATTTTGGCATCGATTCGGTATTGCCGATTTATCGAATTCCTGTAACTTCCTTAGGATATATTCCACCAGAGCAATTTATTGGTCAAACCAAGCCTAACAGCGATATCTATGCGTTGGGTATGATTGTGATTCAGGCTTTAACGGGCTTGACTCCCTTGCAACTAAAAGTTGATCCTCAAAGTAATGAGATTGCTTGGCGTTTACCTCACTTACAGATTAGTGATTATTTGGCTGCTACTATTAGTCAAATGATTCGTTATGATCACCAAGAACGATTTCAGTCGGTGACGGAGGTGTTGCAGGTACTACGACAAATATCAATCGAAGTCCTCCCCCATACTGTCGAAGCTGAATATAGAGTTGTTGAAGAAAGTAGAAATTGGTACAGTCCGACTCGCAATCATTCGAGTACGGAAAAAACTTCACCCTCTCCACTGCTTACAGGCGTAAGGGTGGGACTGCTGGCAAATTCAGTAGTTATGGGATTTGGGGTATATTCTTTACTGAATAACTCCCCTGCATATTCGGAAACCGAGACACTATATAAAGCCACAGAAGAATATCAATCTGGGGATTTGCAAGGTGCGATCGCCTTAGCAAAGTCTATTCCTTCCCATAGTAATGTTTATCCGGAAGCACAAGCAACTATTCAAGAATGGCAGCAACAATGGCAAGTAGCAGCCGAAAGGTATAATCATGCTGAAAAAGCCATGTATGAGGGACAATGGTCTGAAGTTTTACAGGCTGCACCCCAAGTACCAGATATTTTATATTGGCAAGCGAAAACCGATAGATTAGTCAAACAAGCGAAATCCAAAATTGAAGTTCAAGGTAAGGGTTTATTGGCGAAAGCCTATGAGAAAGCGGCGGCGAAGGATTTCCATACAGCTTTAGATTATCTCAATCAAGTGCCCAGAAGCCCTAACACCAATGGAATAGTCGAACAAAAGATTGCCGAATATACTGAAAAACGCCAAATTCGTGCTGCATATCTTCTTCAAGAAGCTTACAGGAGAGCAAGCGATCGCGATTTTGCTACTGCGGTAAAATTTCTTGAACAAATTCCTCAGCAAACTCACGTATATGCAACTGCACAAGCAAAGCTAGTTGAATATACGCAAAAACAAAGCCTAGCTGCCCAAGGGCAGAAGCTTGCAGCATTAAAGACGGATGATTTAGGTGTAAATAGTAACATAAATAATTCCCGATTAGTTACGCCAAGTGATGCGAACAACTCGTTTATTCGCACTGAGTCTTCTACGAAACTGCAAGATTTTCAACCCGGTGATTTAATGCAGGAAGTTAATATTAGGTAATTGTTAGTGGATAGTTTTTCTAAGTATTAACTTCCTATTAATTAATAACCAATATTTTATGAACTAATAAATATTAATTATTTTGAGGATTCGATGTCACTCCTGAATCCTCTTTTTTGATTTGTTCTGGTTTAGTTGTATCTTTTGGTATGGTTAATTGTGCTTGTGCTTGGTTGAGGGCATTGATAGCTGGTTGAAAGTCTAGTTTTATTTTAATGGCTTGTTCATAAGACTTGATTGCTTCTGGAAATAGCTGCAAATTCAAGAATGCATTTCCTCGACTGTACCAGCTTTCGTAATGATCCGGTTTATAATTAACTGCACGATTATAAGAAGAAATTGCCTCTTCGTATCGCTTTAAGTTATATAGTGAGTTACCGCGACTATACCATACTTGAAAATCGTTGCGTTTAATCGCTGTTGCTTTATTAAAAGAATCCACCGCTTCTTCATAACGTTGCTGTTGATGTAGTGCCCAGCCCTGACTATACCATGCTTGATAGTTATTAGGATTATATTTTGTAACTTCCTTAAATGAGTCGATCGCTTCTACATACCGACCCATTTTTAGTAATACATTTCCCCGTGAAAACCAAGCTGGATAAAAATCTGATTTGATTTGTACGGCTTTATCATAGGCATTAAAGGCATCTTGATGACGTTGTAAATTTACTAATGCATTTCCCTTATCGTACCAGGCATTTTGATAGCTAGGTTGATATTCAATGGCTTTATCGTATGATTTTATGGCATCTTCATAACGTTTTAACGCATGGAATAATTTACCCTTATTATACCATGATTGTGGATAATCTGATTTTAATTCTACGGCTTTGTCGTAGGATTGAATGGCATCATCATACTGTTTTAATTGACTAAAAACTTCACCTTTAGCATTCCAGATTTCTGCATCATCGGCTTGTATTTCCAAAGCTTTATTATAGGAACTAATTGCCTCCTGATATCGTTCTAACTTAGCTAAGGTAAATCCTCTACCACGCCAAGCGAGAAATAATCCCGGTTGCAGTTGAATTGATTTATCATATGCAACCAATGCATCTTGATATTTTTTTAATTCATATAAAGCTTTGCCTTTCCCATTCCAAGCATCTGCATAATCATCTCGAATTTCTAGAGCTTGTTCATAGGTATTTAAAGCATCCTCATAGCGTTGTAAATCATATAAAGTATTTGCCTGTTTGTAGAGTGCTGCGGAATTAGTGGAGTTTATTGCATCTAAAATAAAAAATCCAGCAGTCGCAATAGTTCCTATGAGGGTAATTCCTGTTAAGGCTTTGATTGCGATTACTTTTGGATTGATGGGATGGAATAGTTTGATATTTGCAGATGAAATGTTTCCAGATTGATGATTGGCGACTAAAGCAGGTGCAGGTGCTAATGCCAGAGTCGCAGAAGAGCTATTGCTACCGCAGCTAAAATCTTTGATTGCTTGTAATGCTTCTCTTGCCGAAATAAAGCGATCGCGAAAATCATACTTTACCATTTTATCGATAATTTCGGCAAACTCTGGAGTCACATTTGCTTGATGTTGCCAAATAATTTCATTACTATCTGCATCATGTTCAAATTGTTCGGGAGATAAACCCGTTAGTGCTTGAATTCCAATTATTCCCACAGCATAAATATCGCTACTTAATTTCGGATTCCCCATTGCTTGTTCGCTAGGGATATAGCCAGGAGTACCAATCGCAACTGTGATTTTGGGGATTTGGGAAGTTACAAAATTTGTCGTAATTTGTTTAACTGCACCAAAATCAATTAAAACTAATTTATTATCTATTTTGTGTCGCAGAAGATTACGGGGGTTAATATCGCGGTGAATAACTTTTTGTTGATGTACAAATTCTAATATTTCTAAAATTTCTTGTAAAAGTGAAATAACTGCTGCTTGAGTAAACACTTTTCCTGGCGTTAATTCATGACTGAGATCATTTCCTTCGATGAATTCCTGTACCAAGTAAAATTCTTGATTTTCCTCAAAGTAAGCCAACAGTTGGGGAATATATTGATAATTTCCTAACTGGTATAAAACTTGTGCCTCGGTATCAAATAATCTCCGAGCAGTTTGTAAGGTATGAGGATCATGGGATTGTGGCTTCAGTTTTTTCACCACACACTGAGGTGTACCAGGAAGTTGAGTATCGCAAGCAACATAAGTTTCACCAAATCCCCCGCCACCAAGGTTACTAATTATTTGGTAACGTCCAGCAAGTGTGTTTCCCAACATTTGGTTATAGTGTGTGCGATACATCTAATTTTAATCTTGACACAAGTTTGAGGGAGAGGGGGCAAAGAAAGGAAAGACAGGGAAAAAGTTATGAAAATGCTCTATCCCTAATAATTATTAATTATTACTTATTCAGATAATATTTATAAATTCAGTATGATTCCTATTGGCGATAATGTCTTTCTGTTCGCACAGAAAAAGCCCTATGTCACATATATTTTGATTGGTATAATTATTGGTTTGTTCTTATGGGAACTAAAATTAGAACTAGGAAATGAATTAGGATACACCATTAGCAAACTAGGACTCATCCCAGCAGGAATTACCAATGCCTTGACAGCAGCGATATCTGGAAATCCTGCTGCTTGGGTTGCGGTAATAATGAGTTCGACGGGAATTTTCACGGGAATGTTTCTGCATAGCAGTTTTGCCCAAATTTTGGGCAATCTCTTGTTCCTCTGGGTTTTTGGTAACACTCTCGAAAAAATAATTGGTCATCATCGATTTTTATTACTTTACCTCACTTCTGGAATCTTCACAGGTATATTTCAAATTTTCACAGAGCCAAATTTGACTGTACCGATAATTGGTGCAAATGGTGCGATCGCATCAATTATTGGAGCATATATTTTCAAGTTTCCTAAAGTAAAAATAGATTCGGTCTTACCTTTATTAATTGTATTTATTCCAGTCGAAATTCCAGCATTTTATTATATTTTTTGGTGGTTTATACAACAGATTTTTTACGGCATTGGTAGTTTAAATATTCCCCCATTGGGAGCAAATCAATTTAGTATTGGCTATTGGATGCAAGGAATCGGAATGTTGTTTGGTGCAGTATATATACGTTTTATTCAATCCCGTTAGAGATTATTTATTTATATTTTATATTTATAAAGTAAACATAAATAAACTCAATTTCTCATCAAAACTCAGACAATAATATCCCTCTTTCATCACTCTAGGCAGTCCCAATGAAAAAATTTCATCGCCAAGCATGAAAGGCGGACACGGAGAGATGGGGACGCGGGGAATAATAAATGACTAATCACTCTTTCAAGCTAGAGACAAAAGATAAATCCTCAGATTTAGGATTGCCAAATACATAATTTTCTCAACATAATTTATTATTACTTGAGACAAATTTATTTTTCTGAGAATTCAAAAAATGATTGCCAATAATTTTAGAGATGAATTGTGCGTATTGTTTGGCGCTGACCTTAACTTATACTTTTTCAGTAGATGATAATATTGATTTGTTCTACGCTAATCGTTAGAATAAAGCCCGGAGCCACAGGTGTTATCCAACAACGCATAGCTTAATATCAGGCTTGATTTAAGTAAATGTCAGTGGTAAATCATACTAAGTAAAATAACCGAAATTTGAAGATTGAATATTTTTGCTTTGTTTGCTGTCGGAATCCAGTCCACACGTAGTCTATGGCGTTTTGGACAAACTGTACTTGGTGTGATATTTCGCCATCCTGTCCCAGGTACAAGCATTATCCCAATTTTACCAGATGGTCGGCTTGTCCTGATCCGACGACGCGATAACGGTCTTTGGGCTTTGCCTGGCGGTATGGTGGATTGGGGAGAAGATATACCTAGTACAGTTGACCGGGAATTGAAAGAAGAAACTGGGTTGGAATTAGTAAAAATTCGGCGTTTGGTTGGTGTATATTCTGCACCAGATCGTGACCCTAGAATTCATTCAATTTGTGTTGTCGTCGAAGCTGAAGTTCGGGGAAATATGGAGGTGCAGGATACCTTAGAAGTTATGGATATTCAAGCTTTTCATCCTGATTCCCTGCCTCCAGAACCAATGTCTCATGATCATACTCAACAGTTACAAGATTACCTAAAAGGCTTGACAACGCTGGCATAAGAATTATCTTTAAGTATGTAGTTGGTAGTTAATAACTGCTTGCTAGTGGTCTTTCCCATTAGCTAGCATGGCTTTTTATTTTGCAGCAGGGGCATCTGAGGGATTGATTTGGTTTAGTTTATAAACAGCTTCTTATCCTCCCTGATTGAATATTAAAGATTAAAGATTCAAAGATTAACCATTAATGATTAACTATTAAATGAAAATGGAGACTTTATTTCGCAACTCCCGGATTAAACTCTCTCAAGGATTACTATTCTGGCGTGAGGTTGGTGAAGGGATTCCTGTTATTTTTCTACATGGTAGTTGGAATGAGGGCAGTCAATGGGTTCCCATCATGGAGTCTTTGTCTCGAGAATTTCATTGTTTAACACCAGATTTATTAGGTTTTGGAGAATCTGAGATTCCCGATATTCACTACTCTATTGATTTGCAAGTCGAATGTTTAGCTGAATTTTTACAGGCATTAAGATTAGAAAATGTATATTTAGTCGGACATTCATTAGGAGGATGGGTAGCAGCTAGTTATGCTCTCAAATATCCAGATAATGTTAAGGGATTAGTATTACTTGCACCTGAAGGTGTAGCAACAGAGGTGACAGAAAAGCACTTAAAGCAAATGCGAAATTTACTACAGCGCTCGGAATTTATGTTTGCTTTATTGCGTTTACTGCGTCCCATCGCCAAATTATTCGGTTGGCAAATTAACGTTAATGAAGAGTGGAAACTGCGTCGTCAAATCGAGGAATATCCAACAGCTTGTGAATTATTATATCAGCGTCAAAAAGCTGAAATCTATGCAGAATATTTAGAAACACGCCTGCATTTACTCCAGGCTCCATCTATAATTTTACAAGGTGGCAAAGATAGCCCAGAAGCATTAGCTGCCAGTCAAGTTTATGCAAAATCAATACCAGGCGCAAATTTCCAAACGATCGCCCATGGAGAAAATAATTTACCAGAAAAATGTAGTCTGGTAGTCGCTGAGGAAATTCGCGATTTTATCAAAAGTTATTAATTCATTGATCAGGGAATTATAGATTTACATTTGGCTGATGGTTGCTTTAGCTTCCTGTGAGTAATTAAAGTTAGGAATTAATTCTTCTTAACCATTAATGATTATTAATTCTCTCATTCCCCACAAAATTAAATGGCGTTCAACTGTAATCCGATCGCGAATATGGGGATAATGCGATCGCCAATAAGCATGAATTATTTTACTATCTCCTCCCGTCATTATCACTTTCCCATCGGGAAAATCCCACCACCAAGTCTCAACAAAATCTCGAATTCCTGCAAGTAGGCTATAAATCACACCACTTTGTATTGCTCCCGGTGTATTCATTGCCAAGCGTTGCGGTAATTGTTGCGGTAATTCAACATTGGGTAACTGTCCAGTTCGATTTGCCAAAGTTGTTAGTTGCAAACTCAATCCCGGTAAAATTGCTCCTCCTGCGAATTCTTGCTTCTGATTAGCACCAGTAAAAGTCAACGCGGTTCCTGCATCGATTACTAATATTGGAAAGCCAAAATTGTTGCCTGCACCGTATAACCCTAAGGCTCTATCAATACCCAAAGTTGGATACATTCCTTTTAAAGGTACATCTTGTAAAGTAATGATTTGGACATTAGTATAATTTTGCCAGATTTCGGTTTGTCGAGGGACTACAGATGCGATCGCAATTTGCTCAAAATGTCTTGGCAAGCTGATGGGAACATCGGAAAAAAACTCCCCACCAGAAAATAGCTTTTCTAGTTTTCCACTTGTCGCTAACTCTTGCACCGCATCCACAGATATATGAGAGCTATCCCAAGCATAAATCAGGGTATTATCTGTAAATAATCCCCAATGCGATCGAGAGTTGCCAATTATTAAACCTAGCCAAGTTTTGGACATATAATGTCAGAGTTTTTACGCTCTAAATCTATCCTGCGTAGGAAGAAATATACCCTTTATTAAAGCAAAATTAGAATACCTTACATTACAATAATTGAATTTTTATTTCAGTTTTTTAATGCAGAATATAAAGCGATGACAATTAGAAAACTTTTATTAACTGCAATTGCAGCATGTTTGAGTATGATATCTAGATTACCAGTTCAAGCAGCAAATAGTCAGATTACTTGCGATCGCGCCCCTGAGAAATAATTGCTACTCAGTCGTTTCTCAACAACCTGGTAAACCCACCTACCGGAATAGACCTATTGTTGATTATCGTTATGTTTAGTTTTAAAATTACAACTTTCACCCCTGTCACCGTTTCGCGGTATATTCATAATTATGTCCGCGTCGCTATCTAAACAGTGCCAAAAATTATTGCGGTTGTTAATGGTAAAGGCGGAGTTGGTAAAACAACTACCGCAGTGAATCTGGCAGCAACTTTCGCAGAACAGCAAAAAGTGCTTCTTGTTGATGCCGATATTCAAGGTTCTGCAAGCTGGTGGTTTGGACGCAGCCAGAATGGAATGGGATTTGACCTATCTCAAGATACAAATCCTCAACTTTTAAGTCATTTGCGTAAAATAAAAGGTTACGATTTAGTTATAGTAGATACGCCTCCAGCGCTACACTCAGAAGCTTTAGCAGCAGTTGTGGGAATTGCTGATTACTTAGTTCTACCCACACCTCCAGCACCAATGGATTTAGCTGTGCTTGTTGATACGGTGAAATCAGCAGTTGCTCCTGCGGGAACTCCTCACCGAGTCCTGTTGACAAAAGTTGATACGCGAAGTTTAGGAGAAGCTCTGGAAGCTCAAAATGCTTTGATGGAGCTAGGGATTCCTGCCTGTAATGCTTTCATTCGTATTTATAAAGCTCACGAGCGAGCAGTGCTTGATGGTGTACCAATTACACAATGGCGGGGAAAAAATGGGCGCGAGGCAGAATCTGACTACCGTCGCGTTGCCGAAGAAATACAACGAGACTGGAGAAAATAATGGCTAAGAGACAACTAACTGAATTAATACAAGACGAAGCGAAAAAGATTCCTACCCCTGCTCAAGATTCAGTAATTGATGTCACCGCGACAGCAGTTAAAGCTTCTGAGCAAAAAGAAGACAAGGAAGCAAAAATTTCGGATATTCAAGCAAAAACAGAAACGGAAAATATAGAAGAAGAAAAAAATTCAAAACGTACTCATCCCACGAAAGCAGAATTAGAAGTAACTGTCAAAGAATTAAACGAATTGCTCACTGAAGCTAGCGATCGCCAAATTAATTTACAACAAGAAATTGACAAGTTACAATCAACTTTATCTGAGCAACAAGCCAAAGCGAACGGTTTAGCAAAAGAGCTTCAAGAAGCAAAAACAGCAGCTATACATCTTGCAGATGCTAATTCCCAATTAAACGCAGAAATTAACGCTTTGAAGCAGGAAAAAGCCCAATTTGAGCAAGAAAAAGCACAAATTGCCTTAGTTCAACAAACTAAGCAAAAGCCAGCCCCAGAAACTTACAAACCAGTATTACACCACAAAAAATCCTATCATGCATTTGATAGAAGACCGATTGAACCATTACCAACAAGAGAATCGGAAGAACAGAAAGAAAATTCTTCTCCAATGTGGCTACTAGACTGAAATATTAGTTTCATTGCAATTAGTCTAATTTAGAGTTTAAATACAAAAATAAATACAAGACTAAATGCAAAAAAAAGCAAAACTGGTGCTGTATTTATGAGCAAGCGTTCCATTATAGAACGCTTATTTGCTATGTTTTAAACACAGCGTCAGAGATTACCAGAATTAAAGGGTTACAGTATTTCCCATGTACAACTTCTTACCTATCGCCTTCTTTGAAAATAAATTTGTACCATTTGCTGAAGCAAAAATTTCTATTGCTACCCATGCACTCCACTACGGAACTGGCGCTTTAGGTGGTTTGCGCGGTATTCCTAACCCCCAAAATTCTAATCAAATATTATTATTTAGATTAGATCGTCACTGTCAAAGATTAAGCACTAGTGCCAGGTTTCTTCATTACGATATTTCCGCCGAAAAAATTCAAGAAACAATTATTGATTTTGTTAAAAAAAATCGTCCTTCAGTTTCATTTTATATGCGTCCTTTTGTCTACACTGCTGACTTAGGAATTGCACCCAGATTACACAATATTCAAAAAGATTTCTTCGTTTATGGTTTGGAATTGGGTGAATATTCTTCACCTGAAGGTGTCAGTTGTCGAATTAGTTCCTGGTATCGTCAAAATGATGTGAGCTTCCCATTGCGAGGTAAAATTAGTGGAGCTTACATTACTTCTTCGCTGGCAAAAACAGAAGCGATTGAATCTGGTTTTGATGAAGCAATTTTGATGAACTCCCAAGGGAAAGTCAGCGAAGCTTCGGGAATGAATATTTTTATTGTTAGAAATGGGCAGATTTTCACACCCGGATTTGAACAAGATATTTTAGAAGGGATTACCCGTGATAGTGTGATGAAAATTGCTGGTGATTTGGGGATAAAAGTTGTCGAAAGACCAATTGATAAGTCAGAATTGTTTATTGCCGATGAAGTCTTTTTGTGTGGGACTGCGGCTAAAGTTTTACCTGTCAAGCAAATAGAAAATTTTACCTTACCAGAAAATAGACCGATAACTGAGAAATTGCGGGATAAATTTACTGCAATTACAGAGAATCGTGAACCAGATTATCAAGATTGGGTTTTCCCTATTTCGATTGACTAGTTTGAGATTTTTAGATTCTCGTTTTTTTCAAGAAGGCGAGAGTCTTATGATTTTTTCGATTTAGCAAAATCTAGTACATGCTTGGCTGTTATTTGTGGTTGTTCTAAATGCGGAACATGTCCAGAATCTTGAATCCAAATTAATTTACTATTAGGAATTGCTCGTTTAAATCTTGCTGCATCTTTTGTTCCCAAAATTTTATCGGAGTCACCCCACAAAATTAATGTTTCTTGTTGAATTTTCATTAATTCTTTAAATCTAAAAGCACTATAACCACCACTTTTTGTAAAAGTAATCAAAGCAGTATTCCAGTTCGGCAATTCTAAATGTAAAGCCGCACAAAGTTGAGCATCAATAGAAGCTAATTCCTTATTTTTATAAGCAGCACGAGATATATTTTGACGAACTTTCGGGCTTTTCAAAAAATTTGTGAGCCAAGTATCTAAAGGCGAAAACATCAACTTGACTAATGGAGAGCCACCAACTAAACCAGCACTATCAATTAATATTAGTTTTTCGACAATTTCCGGGTAAGTGAGAGTAAAATCTATCGCTGCGGCACCACCCATAGAAGCACCAACTAAAATAACTGGTTGATTAATGAGTGTTTTCCAGAAATAATAAAGGTGGGTTTTGATAGCAGTTGGACTATATTTGATTCCTGCAACTCTATCGGTAAAACCAAAACCTAACATATCAACTGCCCAAGTATCCTTTTCTGTTGCCAGAAGTGGAAAAAGGCGGCGAAATTCTAATAAAGAACTATCAAAACCGTGAATTAATAAAAGTGGTGTTTGACCATTACCTTGCCCTTGGGGAACTTGATGAGCATAGGCAGTAGTAACTGTTTTCTCCGCCAGAGGAGTAGAGATTTCTGCAAGCTGAATTTGTTGAGCGATCGCAATTGAAGCCGCTTCGGTAAGTTGCCCGACTTTAGTAGGTAAAAAACTTGGAAACATAAATATTAGTTTACCGCGAAATGGATATCGAGGAAAGCAAAAGGCAAGATTGAGAAATTAGGAGAAATTATCTCTTTGTCCTCGGCTATCTATAAATTCCCTGTCTTCCCCTTCTTCCCTTTTCCCTGTAAAATTAAATTCACTCTCTTAGGAAGCCTGTCGGAGATAAAATTAATGCCCCAAGCGGTTGGCGTAATCGAAACTTTGGGTTTTCCTGCTGTACTCGCCGCAGCAGATGCAATGGTAAAAGCTGCCGAAGTGGCGATCGTATATTACGATATTGCGGAAAGCGGGCGCTTAATAGTCGCTGTGCGCGGACATGTATCAGAAGTTCAGCGAGCGATGGAATCCGGAATTGCAGCAGGTGAAGCCACTTTTGGCGGTCAAGTCATAACCCACTATATAGTCCCTAATCCACCAGAAAATGTAGAAGCCGTTTTACCAATTCATTTCACCAGAAAATCAGAACCATTCCGAATTTTTTAAATAAGAGTAGGGATTAGGAGAATTAGGAGTGAATGAATTCATAAATTCCCTCCCCCAATGTCCAATATCCAAGACTCATTATTTTGAAAATATCTTCCAAAAGATGTAAGAACATTCGTACAATTAGTTTTTAACGCCACATACGTTTACTGATATAGGAGATAATCAATGTCGCTACAGGCAGTTGGAGCACTTGAAACAAAAGGATTTCCTGCTGTACTCGCAGCAGCTGATGCAATGGTAAAAGCTGGACGAGTTACTCTTGTTGGTTACATCCGGGTAGGTAGCGCTCGTTTTACAGTTAACATTCGTGGGGATGTCTCAGAAGTTAAAGCCGCAATGGCTGCTGGTGTTGAAGCTGCTGAAAACTGCCACGGTGGTGTTTTGGAATCCTGGGTGATTATTCCACGTCCCCATGAAAACGTTGAAGCTGTTCTACCAATTGCTTATACTGACCAAGTAGATCAATATCGACAATCTGTAGAAAACCCAATAGTTCGCAGAAGTTAATCAACAACATAAAATCCGAAGAGAGTTTAGTCTGTTTCCAGAATGAGCATACTAGACTCTCTTTATTGGTTTTGATGGGAACTACGTAATTATCTATAAAAAAATCTATAAAAAATACAAAATGCTTAGTATGATGTTAATTGCTGCTTAAAAAGTACCCATATGGGTACTTTGAAATGTGTGATATTTTTCTAAAAATGATTTATGGAGTGAGTAAATTTGAATGCAAACAAAGGATATCTATGTTGATAATTTTACAAGTAAATAAACACTATTAACAGGGAAACTCAATTTGAGACTTCATGTATATTCGCTTTCACTTTGTCAAAAATGAGTTTTTAATGACAAGAATAGGTTTATACTAGTATAAAAAATATCCATGACTCTGTATCAATGGCGAAATCCATAGACATGAAACCTGAGTCTAGAAAACAGCGTCTTTAATGCCAACAAACCTTATTTATCTGTTGTACATAATTATGTAGGTGCATAATGTCATAAACTCACAACCATGCATAAGTTGAGATGCTCTACCACTATATTGTCAATAGACTGGTGTTGAAAACCTCAATAAAATTTATGTAATTTACAAAACTTTACATAAAGACCAATTCGGTAAAAATGTTGAGAGTTCTAAAAACTCAATATCTCAGAAATGAGAAAAAAACATAAAAATTCCGAAAAGACTGCATAAATTGAATGAGTTAAAACGTAATAAAAGTGTAGCTACAGAACAGTGATAATAACATCACCAATTAGGGTGCAACTGCCAGTTAATTAAGGTGTATAAGCGGGATAACAGGGGGTTGTGATGCAAACTGTGAAACAGGGTTTTGAGGAGCGCAATCTCACAATGGCAACGGTTGCGGAAAAACTAGCACAAGAATGGCACTCACGCTTGGAAGCTGAGTGTCCAGATCAAAGTGGAGTCAATCGAGAAAGCATAGTTAATTGGTTATTAGGGAGCGATCGCAATCGGTTTGACGAGCTAGATCGAAAAGATTTAGAAATTGCCAAGCAAGCGATGGAGTACCGCTATCGAATTTTACAGCAGCGTTATTTGAATAAAGGGCGTGATGTTGCTTATCGCAACCTCATTACTCGTTTGGGCAGTTTGGTGACACTGCGAAACAAAATTCAAACTTGGGTAGCATTGAGTCGAGACAGACAGCGTTCGGTTATGGACGTATTGCAAGAAGTAATTCAAGAGCTATTGCAAAGCGATAATTACATGCTGTCCCAGATGGCTTATATTTCCCAATGCACCAGCGAACCCAAGTTAAAAAACACACTCTTATTTGCTAGCGTTGAAGAATATTGCTTGCGTCCAATCCGCAATCAGCCTTTATTGGTATATCGGTTTGTTAATTATTTAAGACGCACGCAACGAGGTGGATTAACTCAAGTTCCCACCAGCGACTTAGTAAAATTGGTATCGGAAGAAGTTTTAACCGACGATAGTGATAATCGGATAAATTTAGCAGACAATCAAGCAATCACCGACTACCAAGAAGAGCAGGAACTTGAAGAACAGCAAACCCTGCGGAACGAAGTCAAAGAAGAATTTGAGAACTACTTAAGAGAAAACCTTGGGGAAGAAGCAGTATTGTGGTTACGCATGTACCTGCAAGGGAAAAGCCAAGATGCGATCGCCAAAAAATTAGAAAAGCCAATTCGAGAAATTTATCGACTGCGGGAAAAAATTAGCTACCATGCAGTGCGTGTTTTTGCCCTCAAAGGCAAACCTGAACTTGTCGATAGTTGGTTAGGTACATCCCTGAGCGAACATAACTTTGGCTTGACACAACAACAATGGCAGCAGTTATTAGCAAAAATATCTCCCATCCAAAAGCAAATATTAGAATTGCGAAAAGCCGGAGAAAATATCGAAATAATTGCTCAGAAGCTGAAATTAAAAGCACATCAAGCAATGGGAGAATGGACAAAAGTCTATCTCACCGCCCAGTCGTTACGAAGTGAAGAGTAGAAACAAGGGAGAGAAAACACAAGGAAGAAACTTCTTTCTTGTTCCTCTTATCCCCTGTCTCAGATTCAGTTAGGCTAATTACTGGTGATAAAAATTTTCCGTGTTTCCCTATCTCTCCATTTCCAGAACAAATTGATTTTCAGTATCTAGATAGTTCACCAAAGTAACTTTGCAGGGACAAAAATCTCCGAGTCAATCTCAACCCGTCAATTATGGGTTGGCGAACCACTAGGCAAGCTTGAACGAACTCCCGATTCCCCAACAAAGAAAAAATCGAAATTTGTTAACTCCCCCTCAACTTCTGGGCAATATAGAAAAGTAGGATAATCGAGTGATCGGACTATGTTGTCTTCAGAAGGCAAACCAATTGACACCGAAGTACTAGGGGAAAAAGTGTCACCTGACACAGAGCTTCAATGGAATCACGAACCAGAGCGAGAGCAAATAATTCAGCTCATTGAGAATTTTTTATCCTTTGAAGTCTGTCTTTACCATCAAATTTTGCCTCTGCGACTTGAAGACAAAAGCCTGATACTTGGCATGGTGAATCCAGAGGATGAGGCTGCACTAGATTACGTCAACCGCATTTTAATATATGTAAATTACACAATGACGATTCAGGCAATGTCTGCCGAGAATCACCGTAGCATCCTTTCAGCTTATTTAAATTACAAAAATACATCTCAACCTCTGCCCCAGCAAGTAGCCGAAAATGAGGCATATTCCCCAGAATCATCGCCACAAGCCGCCTCAACAGAAGCATCTTCAGACCCTCAAGTAGAAGCAGAAGCAGAATCAGAAGAGATAAATTCTCATCAAATACAACCAGAAGATAACACCGAAAACACACCTGCGATCGAGATACCACATTTACTAGTACCTGAACCCAACGAATTTACACCAGTCGAACTGCTATCAACACTACCACCAAAAAAATTTTTAGAAGAATTATTAGGTAGAGTCATCACCGGAGGAATTGGTAGGCTTTACTTTGAACGTTTACCCTACGAAGGCAAAATCCTTTGGAGTGAAAATGGTGTCCTACAGTCAGTGTTAGAAAAACTACCACTTTCTGTCTTTCAAGGTGCCCTGAACGAACTCAAAAAATTTGCTGGCTTACGCTTCAATACGCTGTCAGAGGCAAAGCAAGTTGAAAAAGAATACTTATATCAACAACAACGACTGTTATTGCGCTTGCGAGTCATGCCGGGAATGTATGGCGACGAGGCAACCCTCCAAGTCCTCCGGGGAGCCGCATTAAAGTTTTATCAACAACAACAGTTTTCGCGTATTAGCCGTGATGCTATTGGTATTTCCCAACAATTGAGTTATAAACTACACGAACTCCAACAGAGGATGCTCTCGAATCGCAATATCAGCAACGAAAGCCTAGAGACATTAAAAGTTCTCAACAGACTCTTAAATAACCTAGATAATCAAATCAAAGAACTAACGGAATCAGAGGAAAGTAAAAAATAGTCATTTTACCCGTCGCATCTATAATTAAATTTGATTTGTTTTTACAAGCATACGCGGATTAGTAATTATGACAGGAAAAGGACAGGGATTTGGCTTTGGTTTGGGTAAGATGAAGGAATTGGCAGATGCCTTCAAAAAAGCCCAACAAGTTCAGGAAGGTGCCAAAAAACTCCAAGAAGAATTGGAGGTGATGGAAATTCAAGGGGAAGCTGGTGGTGGTTTAGTTAAAGTCGTTGTTAGCGGCAACCAAGAACCAAAACGAGTTGAAATTTCATCTGATGCTTTGAGCGAAGGGGCTGATGTGCTTTCTGACTTGGTTACTGCTGCAATGAAAGATGCTTACACCAAGTCCACAGCGACAATGCGCGAACGCATGGAAGAACTCACTAGCGGACTAGAATTACCAGGATTTTAGCCCACCATCGTTAATTATTAGTCATTAGTTATTAGTGATTAGTTATTAAGCAGGTAGGTTTAATTAAATATAAAACCCGAAGAGAGTGCAGTGTGCTTCCAGAGGGACACTACACTCTCTTGATTGGTTTTGATGGTAACTACATACTTGGTTTAATTACCAACGACTAATATCTAACGTGATAATTGCCCATTAGACATTGCCCAAACTCACATGCCATACAAGTTATTATTTGTCTGCCTTGGTAATATTTGTCGATCGCCAGCTGCAGAAAATATTATGAATCATCTTGTTGCGGAAAAAGGACTGAGCGATCGTATTATTTGTGATTCCGCAGGCACATCAAGTTACCATATCGGTAGCCCTCCAGACCGTCGGATGAGTGCTGCTGCAACTCAAAAATTAGGAATTTCTCTCAAAGGCAGGGCGCGCCAGTTCCAAACATCTGACTTTCGGGACTTTGATTTAATTTTGGCAATGGATAAAGATAACCATGCCAATATTTTGAGTCTCGACCCACTGGGGCAATATGGCGATAAAGTACAGTTAATGTGCGATTTTTGTTCACGCCACACCCTCAAAGAAGTACCTGACCCTTACTATGGTGGTACTGAAGGATTTAACCGCGTCATCGACTTACTTGTAGATGCCTGTGAGGGCTTGTTAAATCAAGTTGATAGTCACGACTAGATTAGCCCTTAGTTACAGTGTATTGCTAAAGTGAGTATATAAGCTTAACTCTTTAGGGAACAGTAGGTTTTTTAGCAAATAATTAGAATGATGCTAGCTGCCTAAGTCCCCAGAAACCAACCTTTTTAGTGTTTAGGCTTAGTTTATAAGTAGCTTCTCAAACCCAATTTTGGGGAAAAACTTGATACTATCTCTTGGCTAAGATGATATTGTCATATCATTAAAATTGAGGATTTGCAAATAAAAAAGTATCCCAAAATCCCTTGTGGTACGGGCGTAAATGCCCGTACAATATTTCTCACCCAAAGATTTAGCAAGGACAAGTAATTAATTTGCTAACAAAGCACAGTTCAATATCTAAATGGTTTGGGCAAGTATTTTTACTCATAAGTATTGGAGTTAAAAATAACTTTATTAATTGCTGCATGATCAAAATATTTGATTGATAAATTAACTTCGAGAGAATATCAGCTAATTATCGTGCAATAGTATGAAACATATGGGTACTATATCCTTATGCCAGTGGTTACTGATAGGGCTTATACAAGAGAACTTTTAGGCAAGCAAACTGTAAGGGGTTTAACATTCATGCCCTTAACAATCCTTGTTGTGGATGATGATTTAGGCACTCGTTTGTCTATCTGTGACTATCTTGAACTGTCTGGTTACTCAGTCATTGTTGCTGACGACGGTCAACAGGCTTTGGGAATGGTAGAACAATACCATCCCGATTTGATTGTCACTGATATCGTGATGCCACGCATGAACGGTTATGAACTAGTACGTCGGGTGCGTCAACAGCCGATATTTCGACTATTACCCGTAATTTTATTGACAGGACGAACCAAGACTCAGGAAAGAATCTTAGGTTATCAGTCGGGATGCGATTTATATTTACCCAAACCTTTTGAACTCGAAGAATTAGCTGCTGCAATTCGGAATTTGTTGGAGCGATCGCAAATTATTCAATCAGAATATCGTCTCTCACAAACAGATCAGTTGGAGTCCGAAAATTTTGGCAATCCCCATAGCCCCAGTAAAACTGAGGAAAACTACCACCACAAATCTATTTCCTCACCAATCCCTCTGGCTTTTGAATCGTTGAGTGTTCGCGAACAAGAAGTGCTTCGGCTCCTAACAGAAGGACTGTCTAATATCGAAATGGGGGACAAACTCCATCTTAGCCCCCGCACCGTCGAAAAATATGTCAGCAGTTTGTTAAGAAAAACGGAAACTAGTAACCGCGCTCAACTTGTTCGATTCGCGATTAAACATGGGTTGGTAGAATAAGTGCTGAATGTTGATTGTTTATACCATCTCCGCTTCACAATTTACTATTAAGGCTGATGCGGAGATGGGGAGAGACAGAGAAAATTAATCAGAACTGATTAGCCGGACTTGATATGGGGAGTTAGAAGTTTTCAACTGTCTAGCTTTAACTTTCCGGTAGCTATTACGAATGTTCTTAAATTTTCCCCTATCTCCCCATTTCCGTAGTAGTTTTAGCGTTGCTACTATAGGTGTTTCCTATTTCTTAGATGCCGACAAACTCACCAATCATCTTCACTTCTGGCTCTAAAGCAATCGACCAGTTTTCTTGGACATGGTGCTGGACATGATGGATTAGATTGAAGATGTCTCTAGCACTGGCACCACCACAGTTAATAATAAAATTAGCGTGGCGAGGAGCTACTTGGGCTTTTCCGATTTGGAAACCTTTTAAACCAGATTGTTCGATTAACCAGCCTGCGGAATAGGGTTTCGGATTGCGAAAAACACTACCGCAACTGGGTTTATCGTAGGGTTGGGTATTTAGACGATGCTCTTTGTGATGTTTGGTGGTTGCTTTGACTACTGCTGGATCAACCCCCGGTAGCAGTTGGAAGGTGGCTTGGGTGACTACAAGCTGACTTCCTTGTAGTTTCGATGTACGATAAGCATAGCCCATTTCCTCTGCCGTGAAAGTACGTAGGGTTCCATCAGGTAATAATACTTGGGCACTGACGAATATATCTGCGATACAGCCGTTGTGTGCGCCAGCATTCATAACTACAGCACCACCAACAGTTCCCGGTATCCCGACTGACCATTCCAGTCCTTCTAAACCATATTCTGCTGCCGCCCAAGCCAAGGCAGGAATAGCTTCGCCGGCTGCGACTGTGACTAAACCCGTTTCTGTATCAAGAGAACTGTAACGAAGATGGCGAGTTCCAATCACTAAACCGGAGATACCGCGATCGCTCACCAGTAAATTAGAACCAGCCCCTAAAATTGTTACTGGTAATTGCTGTTCTTTGGCGTATTCAATACTTGCTTGTAACATTTCCACGTTGCGAGGCGCAACATACCATTCTGCCGGACCACCCACCCGGTAAGAAGTATATCCTGAAAGCGAAACTTGCGACTTAATCACACAATCCGTATCAGGTAAATAAATCACGTTTTTATTTTGGCTGGAGTTTGCTGCTGTTTTGGTGTTTGTACTAGCTGCTGAAATATTGCAGACATCCACAGTTGCCTGGGAAATGGTCATATCTACCTTGATGATTATCTTTAATAAACTTGTGAATACCGTATTTATACGGTTGTAAATACGAGATGCTTTAAAACCCTAACCAAACAAAATCAAGCCTATGTAAGTATGAGGAAGTAAGATTAATTAAAATCACTTCCTACCCCGTTGATTACTAAAAACTTATAATGTGGCTGATGTTACTGGTGCTGGTTGACGCATTGCCGTAATTACATCGGGAATCGTTTGGTTGAGATTTCCCGCACCCAAGAATAAGGCTAAATCACCAGGGCGCAATGTTTTGAGCAAATACTCGCAAATTGTGTCCAGATTGGGTTGATAGTCAACGTGGTTATGTTGTTTGGCGATTTCGACTGCCAATGTTTCGCCGCTAATTTGTTCTAAATTGGGTTCGCCAGCACTGTAAATATCAGTGAGAACAACTAAATCCGCATGTGCAAAGCTTCCCGCAAATTCATCTAAAAACGCCAACGTGCGACTATAGCGGTGGGGTTGGAAAATAGCAACTACTCGCTGTCCAGGACATGCTTGTAGGCGTGCTGCTGCCAATGTCGCGCGAATTTCGCTAGGGTGGTGGGCATAGTCGTCGATAAAGGTGACACCATTAACTTCACCTCGGAGTTCAAATCGACGGCGTGCCCCTGCAAATGTTGCCAGCCCTTTGGCTATTTCACCAAATTCTAAACCTAAAGCCCGACCGACAGCCACGGAGGCAAGAGCATTACTCAGGTTGTGACGACTCAGCAGCTTAACGGTGAGAACTCCCAGTGCTTTGCCTTTTTCCCAAACTAGCGCCCTTGTACCTTCGGCATGATAGTCAACATCGGTGACATGGTAATCTGCACCAGTATCAGGATATAAACTGTAGCTAATGGTTGGCTTGATGCGATCGCGTACTGTTTCACAATCGATACAACCAATTACGGTTTTGCAGCTTTGGGCAAAGGTTTGGAAAGTATCAATTACTTGCTCTAAAGTGTCGTAGTGATCAGGATGGTCTAATTCAATATTGGTAATGATACCAATTTCCGGTGCATGTTTGACTAAGGAACCATCGGACTCATCAGCCTCTGCAACTAGATATTGACTTGCTCCCAGTCTCGCGTTACCTTCCCAAGCTTTAACTTCTCCACCAACTAGTATAGTTGGGTCAAGACCAGCTGCCACCAACATATAACCAATCATGCTACTGGTGGTGGTTTTTCCGTGAGTCCCAGCAACCGCAATACTATAATATTCGGCAATTAGGGCTGCAAGTACATCAGAACGGTGGAAAATTGGGCAACCTAACTCGATTGCCGCTTTGTATTCCAAATTATTTGTATTAATAGCAGTTGAACATATTACTTGAGGTAGTTGGGCGACATCATCTGCCGACAATTCACTTTGAGTATTTAATAATACTCCATCTACCGATTTTTTCGGTTTAAAGAATTCGAGATTGCTTGCTTCTTGCTTACTAAAAATATGAGCGCCAATAGATTCCAACTTATGAGTTATGTGATTTGGACGTACATCCGAACCCGATACTGGTAGTTGCCGTTTCGCAATTACATAGGCAAGTGCAGACATTCCAATTCCGCCAATACCGATGAAATGAAAAGGTCTACCGTTAAAATCTACAACATTTTTCATTTTGAAATTACTCCTCTAACACCACACCACACCGGAATCACAAATAACACGGGTATCATAACAGGTATTTCATTTTTAGAGATACTGCTGATTTCTCACTTTTGGAATCTTTTGCATGAAATATTACTTCCTTACAAATAGACTCATTGAAGATGATTTTACCCGCACTTGCATTTTTTCTCTGACTAAATCAATATTTCGTTTATTCTGATATTTTCTCTACAATCGGGAAGCATAAGACTGCGATCGTAAATACATAATTTGAGCGATTTTCACACTTTGCCATTTGCTAAACTTTTGCTCTGCTTAGTTATTCATTGCTGAAAAAAACTCAGCAAACAGGAAAATGTATACCTAAATCTTTGTTTTGTATAAGTTAAATATGCTCCTACTGATAGGGGACATTTAATCCTAGCCGATGCTGCAAAAATCAGCTATCAATTTAGCACTTTTAGTCAAAACTCAGGTTGTGTAATCCTCCTTAATTTTTTTCAGTAAAAGCAAGTCTAGATATATTCCCACATGTATTTAGGTAAATTCAGGTCAAATTTTAGATTGAAATACATGTTTTGATTCAAAATTCGGCATAACGAATTTCTGAACGAGTTTTCTGACAAGCAGTAGATAGGGATAGTGTCGTAGGCAGTGGCTTTGCCCTCACCCATACAAAAAGTCCTATCAATATACTATTCCCCAGTTCTCGTAAAAAATCTTCTTTAGGCTGTATCCCATATAGTGGCAAACTTCCAGGTGGTGAGAATATAACTTAAACTTGGTTAATGTGCAAGCAAACAGAGCTAATACTTAAAAGTCTAGAATATTAGCATAGACTCGCACTTATTGCATACACCTTACGGATAATATTTGTCAAGGTTGATATACAACCAGAAAAGAAAAACCCCAAAGAGGTAAGGGAGATTCTCGAAAACATCTTTAATTTTGGAGAATCTAACACTTGATAGTTATAAATACTCCCCCTTTGCGATATGATTGGGGTCATAAGTAGCATTTCATTAGGCATAAATACAGAGGGCAAGACGCAGTGATTAGAGTTGCAATCAACGGTTTCGGTCGCATTGGGCGTAACTTTGCGCGTTGCTGGGTGGGTCGGGAAAATAGCAACATTGAACTTGTTGCCATTAACGACACATCCGATCCAAAAACTAACGCGCACCTACTCAAGTACGACACCATGCTTGGGAAAATTAAAAATGCTGAAATTACCGCCGATGATAACTCGATTATCATGAACGGTAAAACAGTTAAGTGTGTATCAGACCGGAACCCGGAAAACTTGCCCTGGAAAGAGTGGGGAATTGACTTAATTATCGAGGCGACGGGTGTATTTACATCCAAAGAAGGTGCATTGAAGCACGTCAATGCTGGTGCTAAAAAGGTTTTAATTACCGCTCCGGGCAAAAACGAAGATGGTACGTTTGTAATGGGTGTAAATCATCATGATTACGACCATAACATTCACCATATCATCAGTAATGCAAGCTGTACTACAAACTGCTTGGCTCCGATCGCTAAAGTGTTGCATGAGAAATTCAACATCATTAAAGGCACCATGACAACTACCCACAGTTATACTGGTGACCAACGAATTCTTGATGCTAGCCACCGCGATTTGAGAAGAGCGAGAGCAGCAGCAGTAAATATTGTGCCAACCTCCACTGGGGCAGCTAAAGCTGTAGCCTTAGTGCTTCCTGATTTGAAGGGTAAATTAAACGGTGTGGCACTGCGTGTACCTACTCCTAATGTCTCGATGGTGGACTTTGTGGTTCAGGTTGAGAAGCGCACTATCACAGAAGAAGTTAATGAAGCACTCAAACATGCTTCTGAAAACGAACTGAAGGGTATTCTTGCCTATAGCGAATTACCTTTAGTGTCTTCTGATTACCAAGGTACCGATGAGTCTTCTATTGTGGATGCTAACTTGACAATGGTCATGGGTAGCGACATGGTGAAGGTCATGGCTTGGTATGATAACGAGTGGGGTTACAGCCAACGTGTACTTGACTTAGCGGAATTAGTTGCTGCTAAGTGGGCGTAAAGTTCAGTTGGAGATTGAGAGTTAGAAGTTGAGATTTAGGAGTTAGAAGTAATAATTTTTCAACTCATAACTTTATAACTTCTAACTTATAAAACCTAACTATCACTCACCTAAATTATCACTAAAATGTTGAAATCCCCGATTAAGCGTCAAAACTTGGTCGGGTTTTGTGTTTGTTTGATCTTGTAATATTACTTGCGTATCTGGGGTAATAATTCCAATAATTGCCGCCTTATTACCGATTTGCTGAACAAAAATTTCTGCGATTGTATTGGGCATACACAGCACTAATTCAAAATCTTCGCCTCCGTAAAGTGTATATTCTAAAATTTGTGCGGCTGTGAGTAAGTTGTGCAAAGTGTCGGGAACTGGGATTTTTTGCCATTCTAAAATCGCACCCACATGACTAGCACGGCAGATTTGTAGGATGGCATCAGCTAAACCATCGCTACTATCCATTCCCGATATTTTCTCAGTATCGGCAGACATGAACTGCCTCGTTTCCAGAATATTCCAGAGTATGGGTAATACATCCAAACGGGGCTGGGGACGTTGGTGAGCGCGAATTAAGGCTTGTTTTTCTATTGGGTTGATACTTTGCCCTAATTCCGGCTTTAGGAGCAATTCTAAGCCGGCACGGGAAGCTCCATGCACACCAGTAATGACGATCGCATCCCCAACTTTTGCTGTGTTGCGGCGAATCACACGCTGGGGGCAAATTTCTCCAAAGGCGGTAATCGAGATAGTTGTAATGGGCGATCGCACTAAATCTCCGCCGACAATTGGTGTATCATATTTTTGCAAGCATTCTCTCATTCCTTGGTATAAACGCTCAACCCAATCAACTTCTCGGTCTCCTGGTAAACCTAAACCGACAGTAATGCCCAAGGGTGAAGCACCCATAGCTGCCAAATCAGATAGATTCGCTGCCGCCGCTCGCCAACCTACATCTTCTGGTTGAGTAGTAATTTCACTGAAGTGAATGTTGTCAACTAATACATCAGTTGTGACTACTAAAGAGCGATCAGGATTCGTTGTTAGTACAGCTGCATCATCACCAATAATATCCGCAGGACAAAACCTCTGTAAAATTTTTAAAAGTCCTTGTTCGCCAATATCGCTGACTTTCATAAAAAATTAAACTCTGATTTATCTGATAAATTTTCCATCTTTTTGGTATATGCACTAGATATTTAAGAGATTCTAGTATGTAAAGATTAATAGCAATGATACTCAGTTAAGATATATTTTTTGACTTGATTTCGAGTTAGACTCCCGACTTGTTTAAATAAGTTGGGAATCTAATTTATACAGTTTTACACACTTGGCTCTTGTAAATTTTCTAAGCCATTAATGACTTTTGCAGAAACAATTTTGTCGCCAGCTTTGAGTTCATCTAATACTTCTTGCCCTTCTGTTAAATAGCCAAAAATTGCATACCTTCCATCCAATAAATTACGTCCGGCAGGTGTTAATTCTGGTTCAAATAAGAAAAAGAAAAATTGAGAAGAACCACCATTCACATCACGTTCTGGGCGTGCTAAAGCCAAGGCTCCAAAGGATGAAAAAGGCAGTACGGGCATGTCTGTATATCTTCCAGCTTCTTCTAAGGTAATACCATAAGTTGGCTTTTTATCACCTTCTACTAATACTTCAAAAGGAATTGCTCGATACTTCTTAGTTTTCGGATCGATAAAACCATCAGCATCCTTTGGTTTTCCTGTTTGTAAAACGTAGGATTCTTCCGAGCGGGTAAATTCTAAACCATCATAAAAACCGCGTTTAACTAAATCAACGAAATTACCAGCAGTGACAGGAGCGCTATAACCATCCAGAACCATTGTTAAATCACCCTTGCTGGTTTTCATTGCCACAGTTGCACGTCCCTTTAATTGCGGCAAATTACTATATTCGCTAGGGACTTCATAGGGAAATCCTTTTACCATTGCTTGTTCCAATTCACCAACTAAATTGAGAACTTCAGCGCGTTTTTCTTTGACTTTTTCTTTATCTTTTGTTTCCGCAAGTTCTTGCAGCGAAGCAACACCTGCTTTGATTTGTGCAATTAGAGTTTGTGCTTCTGTTTGACGTGCTTCTGGAACACTAGAGAGAATTTTTTCTGGTTTTTCCAGCACGCGAGATGCTTTTTTCACGTCGCTACTAACTGCACTCCAACGTTTATTGGCACGAAGTTGATTAGAAATGTCCTCAATACTTGCTTGGAGTTGTCGCACGGGTTTATTGTCGATGGGAAGTGCGTAACGCAATAGTGCTTTTCCATCAGTAATAGCGTTTCCAGCAGGTAATGCAGCATATGCGGGAGTCCACCCAACTGTGGTTATACCTAAAAATAGAGTTAGTGATAGCAGTAAAGTCAGCTTTTTCTTGAGGCTGTTCTTTAGGCTATTCTTGAGTTTGGCTTTTAATAAATTCAACATGGAATCACTCAAACGCAGCATTAATTATTATCAACTGGGTGTAACCCATTCATAATCTTCCCACAGGAAAGTGCATGGTTCATGAGGATTGAGAATTCCTAATGTTGAATTGATGTGGAGATAGGCAGATGGAAAGACTGGGAGGATGGGAATCCATCAAGCTATTAGCTGTTCCAGCAGTTTCTGCTTGTAGGAGATACTCTTGGAGAAAAGATGATTGGGGATGGAAAGTTTACATAAATATAGGAATACTCTTGGCTATGGCTTGAGTAAGATAACTTTTAACTTTAACCGACTATTTGATAGATAACTCATATCATCATGTAGTAGTTAGCAGCCAGAGAGAAAGCGGTGAGCTTTTCCGACAAGAGCGATCGCATCAAAGGTTACTGATATAATTAAGATAATTTAAACTAGGTAAAGTCTAGTTTAATAATGGGTAATTAAAAGATTACAAATGGAAATAAGATAGTATCAATAATCAAGTTTGCTAATTAACTAGTTGATGAAAATTTCAGAAAAGATTTGTAGATAATAGACAAACTATGCAGATGATTTGGTAAGCTGAAAACGCTGGTACGAGAAGTGAGTCTGACCTTATGCACTGGTTGTTGTCTGGAGCATTGAGTGTAGAAAAGCTAACGGTTAAGATTCCTGATTTACCACCATCATTAGATGGCGTGAAATTAGTACAATTATCTGACTTACACTATGATGGTTTGCGTTTATCTAACCAAATGTTAGAAAAGGCGATCGCAATTTGCAATGATGCGGAAGCAGATTTAATTGTACTTACTGGTGACTATGTTACTGATGATCCATCACCAATTTATCAGCTAGTCAAACACCTAAAAAATCTCCAAGCAACAGGTGGTATTTGCGCTGTTTTGGGTAATCATGATATTTACTATCACCATTCTCAAACTGTAATTACTGATGCCTTCACTAACATTGGCATTCAAGTATTATGGAACGAAATTGCTTATCCACTGGGTCAAGATTTAGCAATTGTTGGACTTGCTGATTATTGGTCGGGAGAGTTTAAACCAGCACCAGTAATGAAATTGGTTGATGAGGCAACCCCTCGCATTGTTTTGTCTCATAACCCAGATACAGCTGAGTTTCTCCAAAAATGGCGTGTGGATTTACAATTATCTGGTCATACCCACGGCTCACAAATTATTATTCCAGGTGTTGGTCCTTTAGTAGTTTATTACAACAAATTCACTCGTAAAATTAATCGCAAAGTCCGCAAGTACATACCATTTTTACGGGCTAATTGTGGTAAAGTTGTGCGTCACTGGGAATGGGCACAAGGGTTCCACACAATTGGTACAAACCAACTTTATGTTAATCGTGGTTTAGGAACATATCCCCCCGGAAGATTATTCTGTCCTCCAGAAGTGACTATTATTACTTTAGTTACGGGTATGTAGTGTCACAACTTCTTGGGTATTAAATTGGTAAATTGTCTGGATCAATACCTTGCGATCGCAAATATTCGGCTAGTTTTTCAGCCCGTTGGCGTTCAGATTCTGCTCGTTGGCGTTCAGATTCTGCCCGTTCAGTCTGGGTAGGTATCCAACCCTGATGATCATACCAACGTAGCCACAAACGCGGGAAACCTTGATAATTTCCTTGCCATAGTCCTAAACCTATTTCTAATTCTTCAAACCAGAAGCGTTTTTCGGTCAAGTTTTCTGGTAAAACTACAGCTTGATAGCGACTACCATTTAATTTAAACACACGTAAATTATTGGTATAGCGGTCATAAACTACATAATAAGGAACCGCCAAAATCCGCTCATAAACTTCCCATTTTGTTGGAGGTTTACTTGCATCCCGCAATGTTTCTCCTAAATCTTCGGCTTCAGTACCAGGGGAGAGCAGTTCTACCATTAAAAATGGACGTACTCCTTCTTGCCAGACGACATAACTCCACCTCAAATCATTTTCCCATTCGGGAGCGACACCAACTACCAAATACCAATCGGGACGTTTGTACCAATTAGTATGGCGGGGATCATAGTAAAGATTTAAGTCACTGGGCGTGAATTTTTCCGATGTATCAATATTTGGAGGTTGACAAGTTTCTGATAGTAAATTCGCCTGGAGGCGATGAAATTCATCCGGCAAACCAGATTCTCCTATTTCCTCGCTTGGCAAATCATACATTGTGGGCAGAGTTTCTCTGGCGGGACGTGGGGGAATTGGTTCGTACATAGCACAATTAGTTGTTGCATAGTCATTTAATTTTAGCTATTTTGTTGTGATTAATTTACTGATTAATTTAGTGCATATACGATTAACCGCCAAAAGCTATGATCGATTCTCATCAGTAGCATTTAGCGGTTATTAAAAAATATGGGATTAATTCGTAAAAGTAGGAAATTCAGTGGAAGTAACTCAACTAAGGTGGACAATGCTCGCAATCAAAAACCTGTTTTTGTAGTTTTTATGATCATGCATCCTAATTCTTATAGCTAGGCAGGCATTTAGGCTGTGCGTTCAATAACCTCCAATACAATCTAGTAAGTGAAAATCAAGGCGAAAACACATATACTAGGACGCAACTACATCACAGCGATCGCGAAAATATCAAAGCTAGGAGGCACTGGCTTCAATATTTGATTGGTTTTTTGTCTGGTTGAAATCTTTATCTGTGCCTTGTTTATAAATTATCACTCTTATCCTGAATTTAACCATATATTTACCAAAGTTGATGACTGTTTACTTTTTGCAAACTATTCGCAATTCAGGTTTATATTCATAGTAGTAATTACTCTCTTACTAATATTTAGAACTTATCATCTGAGAGTTTTGTTTTTTAAGAAAAAATCTAATTTAGGATTGGTAAATACTTTGCAAAACTTAATATTTAGGCTAAATTTCCGGCTTATTTGCGCTTGAATCGAAACCAATTTTGAAATACTTGATTAAATGTATTGCAAATGCGATCGCGGTAACTAGCCCCTTTCGGAGTATTATTTCCCGAAGATTTAGGCTGATATGTGCTTCTAGGGGGGGAGTGAGAGTAAGTTGGGGTTGCTTTTGGGGATGCTGCTGGCGGTTGACGATATTGACTCCGAAAATGCATCTCGAGTTGTTTTGCTTTGGTTAAATCTGCTGTTGCCCGCAGTTCATAACCCAGTTGCGAACAAAGTAACCCACGATATTTGTAGGCTTCAATGTAATAGGGATTAATCCGAAGCGCTTGGGTAAAGTCGTTAATCGCATCCTCGTACTTACCCAGTCTCACATTTTCAATCCCATACTCATAAAATCTTTCTGCACTTGAAGCTTTTGGTTGTGGATTCCCTTGGTTGCCGTTTCCTGGTTTGGGACTAACTTTTGTCTTAGTTTTTCGCGGGGGAGAATATTGAGAATTCGGGGAAGTTGCAGCCTGGGTTTGCGGTTGGGGATTTCTTGTCGGAGGAGTGACATCACTGGCGGCATCCGACTTCAGCTTTTTATAAGCAGCATTAATAATCTTAGTTCTCTCTTCAGCTTCCTGCTTTTTCACAACATCAGTAAAGCCATCAGGATGCCAAATTTTCATCAACTGTCGATAAGCCTGCTTGATTTCCTCCTGCGAAGCACCTGGCATTAAGCTGAGAACCTCATAAGCACGATAAATATCCATGCGATCGCTCATAATATAGGAAATTAAGCAACACTGGTGGATCTATTTTAACAAGGGAAAAAGGGGACGCGAGATATTCTGATTTGCCCAACTAATCATTCCCATTTGGTATTGGTAATTGAGTTCTTTTACCGGCGGTATTACTGGGGTCATTAACTGGTGTTAACATAATGGTGCGATCGCCACTACCACTGGCTAAGGTTTTACCATCGGGACTAAAGGCAACGCTGAATACTCTATCGTCGTGTCCAGTATAACTCCGCACCACTCTACCGGAATCGACTTGCCAAAGTTTTACAGTTTTATCCTTACTACCACTGGCTAAAGTTTTACCGTTGGGACTAAAAGCAACAGTGTAAATGCGGTCTTCGTGTCCAGAAAATGTATCAATTTCTTTACCATTGTCTAAGTTCCATAATTTAATCAATTTATCCCAGCTACCACTTGCCAAAGTTTTACCGTCTGGACTACAAGCAACTGAATAAACATCATCAGTATGACCGGAAATAGTCAGAAATTTATAATGGTCTAAATGCCAAACTTTAATAGTTTTATCTTTACCACCGGAGCCGCTAACTAAGATTTTACCATTAGGAGTAAAAGCCAAACATAAAACATCATCGGTATGACCTTTGAGGGTATCAATTTCTTTACCAGATTCCACCGACCAGATTTTAATATCTTTATCTTGGCTGCCACTTGCTAATATTTTACCATCAGGGCTAAAGGCAACAGCATAAACGCGATCGCGATGACCTCTCAATGTGTAAATTTTTTCTCCAGTTTGCACATCCCAAATTTTCACAGTTGTATCATCGCTAGCACTTGCTAACATTTTTCCATCGGGGCTAAAAACAACAGAATTAACACTTCCTGAAGATGATGCATCGCGATGTCCACTTAAAGTAATATATTCTTGATTACTCAAGTCCCAGATATTAATTGTTTCGTCATTGCTACCACTAGCCAATAGGTTGCCATCGGGATTAAATATAACTGATAATACTAGGTCTGAATGTGCTTTGAGAACTTGTGCTGAGTCAATTGGTGAGGTAGAAAATTTGTGTTTAGTTAATGTTTGATTACTCCCGATTGGGGCACTAATTGATGGTTTGCTAATTCCTTCAGGGATATTTTTCTCTTCTTCAGCAAGCTTTTGAGGTTGAGGAGTATTATCGAAGCGATTTTCTGGGGGTTGAAGATTAGATGAATTTGTTGGTTGTAGAAGTTTATTTTCTCTCGTAAATATATTATTGGAACTATCAGCGTTATTAGCATTAGTAGAATTACTAAAATTCCCAGAATTACTCGGATTATTTGAACTTCTCAATGTTGAATTATTGCGCTGGTCAAAGCGAGCTAAAAGCTGGGCAATTGCCCCTTTTACTTCCGAGATGTCATCCTGGGTTTTCCTCGTTAACTGTTGTTGATTTAGTTGTAACTGTTGGATTTGTTGTTGAATATTATTGAAATATTGTGTAACTGTATCTACTTGCCCCAAACGCTGATTAATCGCATTGACATTAGCTTGTTGATTTGCTTGAATCTGTTCAATTTGTTTACTGGAATTGGCACTGAGGTGTTGTGTTAAACTATCAATTTTGGATAATCTTTGATTAATCCCATCAATACTTCGTTGCTGATTTTTTTGTAAATCTTCTATTTGCTGTTGCGTCGTATTTAATTGTTGATTAAATCCGCTTACCAAAGCGCTAATATTCAACTGCTGATTTGTCTGAAATTGTTCAGCTTGTTTGGCGGAAGCGGCAGTTAATTGCTGCGTAAATACGTCAATTTCCCCCAGCTTCTGATTAATTGCTTGTGCATTTTGAGTTTGATTTTGGCGTAATTGATCAATTTGCTGCCGGATTACATTTATCTGTTGGGTAAAACTATCAATTTGAGTTAAACGCTGATTAATAATATTCAGATTTTGGGCTTGGTTTTCGCGTAATTGTTCGAGACTCTGTTGAGTAGTCGCTAATTGTTGGGCAAAATTATCAACTTGATTTATACGCTGGTTAATCACCTTGCCATTTACTTGTTGCTTTGCAGATGCATCCAGTTGCTGCAAACGCTGATTAATTGCATTGACATTTTGCTGTTGATTTTGGCGCAACTGTTCTAGTAATTGCTGCGTATCTTTCAACTGTTTCGCTATATCATCAGATTGAGTCATACGCTGGTTGAGAGCGATCGCAAAATTCTGCTGAGTTTGTTGAGTTTGTCCGATCTGCTTTTGCAAAGAATCAAACTGCGCCAAACGTAAATTAATCGCTTCTACATCTTGTTGTTGGAGACTACGCAATCTTTCGACTTGCTTTTCTAAGTGCTGCTCAATTTGTTTCTGGGTAAGACTCAACTGCGGCTCTACCTGACTAATCTCACCAATAGAATTTTCTTGGCGCTGCTGTAACCTTCGTAACCTTTGTTGACTCAACAAATTTAACGCTACGCTCACAGTCAAAGGAATAACCGCATAAGCATAATCGTAACTAATCCAAGCCGCTAATACCCCCCATACAGAGAGTCCCATCGAGAGATATTCAACAAATTCGAGAATGCGGCTTTTAGTCATGTTTGTTTTTCAACACTTTCGGAAATCAGAAAAACTCCCTAGAGTCAGGTTTGCGAGTTACTGGTTGTCAGGTAATTTGGGAATGGGTGGTTGAGAGAGGGGGAAAAGTGAAAACACCAAGAAACTTCTGCTTTGTCGCCAGATTCGACGATTTCCGCGTTTCCGTATCTTTCCTATGCCCAACTTTCCAATAATCTTTTCAATGCTTCTCACCAAAGTCAGTCAAGTAAGTCTATGTTATCGATATTCAGAAATTCGCTTCTGTCAATCCAAACACCCCACAGTGGTTATCACTGGGATAATGGGGATAAACAGATAATTCGATCGCGCGATCGCCGTTTTTTTGAGGGTTGGTACTACCGTGTCACCCTGCCCCAAGAAAAACAAACTTTCGCTTTTATGTACTCCATCGAAGACCCCATCGGGGGAAAACCCTACAGTGGAGGTGCAGCACAAGTTCTTGGTATCGATGATGAGTATCTTTGTCGCACTTTTCCCGATGTCAAGACATTTTGGGCAAGTACAGATAGCTTGGCTTTGGGACATTGGGGCAAAACTAATTTACCCACCCCAGCCGCAAACCAACCACTTTATTTACTCCCTAACGAATTCAACCACTACATCCAAGAAGGCTATCAAGCGACAGCAACTCTCAACCAAGGCATAATTCACGATCCCGGAACAGGCGATCGCTGCCAATGGTTGTATGAAATTGAACCAATCTACGGTTGGGGGAATCAAGGTAGTTGGCAACAATCAACTGCTGGCTGGCTCTCTTTTTCGCAAATATTTGAGCCAGGATGGCAAATCTTAATGGCGCATGGTTTGGCAACTGGTTGGATTGATTGGAAAGGCAAACGTTACGAATTTAACAAAGCACCTGCCTACAGTGAAAAAAATTGGGGGGGCGCATTCCCTCAAAAATGGTTTTGGTTAAATTGCAACAGTTTTGATGGCGAATCCGATTTAGCCTTAACTGCGGGAGGTGGTAAACGCGGTGTCCTCTGGTGGACGGAGTCAGTCGCCATGGTTGGCATTCACTACCAAGGTAAATTTTATGAATTTGTCCCTTGGAACTCAAAAGTTACTTGGAATATTTCACCTTGGGGTTATTGGCAAATGTCTGCCCGGAATTCGGAGTACGAAGTTGAATTAATTGGCACAACTGATTTACCCGGAACTCGCCTACGTGCCCCTACAGAAAAAGGTTTGATGTTTTGTTGTTCTGATACTATGCAAGGAAAGTTATCTTTAGAACTTCGCAAATTCAGTAGTGGTAAAAGCGAAATCGTCCTGAAAGCCACTAGCAACTTGTGTGGATTAGAAGTAGGCGGTAGTCCTTGGGATAAATCCTGGGAATCTGGCTAAAACTGTTATAATCCTACATAGCAGTTTTTTGGGGCTGTAGCTCAGCTGGATAGAGCGAGCGCCTCCTGAATAATCGGGCACTACAAAGGAAACTTTGTAAGTGAATGTGGTTAAACTCGGTGAAACCTAAAAAGTGAAAGATGTGTCTGTCACTTTATGGCAATACCGAACCAAGCCGAGATACATTTAAGGTGCTGATCAGGTGTTAAGTGTTGTACAGGCTTTGCTTTCTCTTCGAGTCTGCGAAGTGCTAATCACAACAAGTAATTTAAATTACTCGCTTACAACTCCTCAATCAGAACTAATAATTAATATTTCGGAAGGTCGAGAGACTAAACAGCCACCACCTAAAGGCAAAAAGCAACTCAAGCAAAAACCTATGGTGAAGATATAGTCCGGAGAGTGGGGAAACTCACACAAATCTGAAGCGCTAGGTCGCCGGTTCGAATCTGGCCAGTCCCGCTAAAAATAATCAATATAAAGTAGTGACAGGTTATTTGTATTCACCACTGCCACTGAAAGATTTTTTTGCTATAACATTTAATTTCTGAGTAATTTTAAACTTTGCTTTTCGCCTGAGCCAATCATTGATTGCTTGTCAAGGGCTGAAAAATGCAAAGCTGGCAAGTAGATTTTTCCATGCACTGGTGTTGTGAAACGTAGTTCCGCAAAAATTCTCAAAATTAAACCCAGTTTAGTTTGGGCAATTTTCCATACCTCTGCTAATCTACATAATTAATCTTGTTCAAAGCAAAACTTATATCGGCTACAAGTGTTACAGAACCTTGAATAAGTTACTTTTTAAAACTGTTCCCAATCGGTTAACAATTCTCGCCCTCCCACTAATGCTACTGTGGGGTTACAAAGAGATTCAGAGTCAACTTGTTAAACCTCAAGCGATTTTAGTCTTGGGTGGCTCAACCACAAGATTAGAAAGAGAAAAATTTACGGCGAACTTTGCCAAGCAACATCCAAACATACCAATTTGGATATCTGGAGGTAGCCCTAAAGCACCGACAAGAAAGGAATTCTCCAAGCGAGGAGTCGATTTAAAGCGCCTGCATTTAGACTATGATGCCGTCGATACTGTGACAAATTTTACAACTGTTGTTGATGAACTCGAAGCTCGTAAAATCAAAAAAGTATATTTGATTACTTCAGATTTTCACATGCGACGTGCCACCGTCATTGGTGAAATTGTCCTGGGCAGTCGAGGAATTGCATTGAAACCTGTACCAGTTCCCTCAAATGATAAATCACCTGAACCGATAGGCAAAGCCCTGCGTGATGGCGCTCGTGCAGTTCTGTGGTTAACGACTGGTTACACAGGAGCCAAAGGAGAACAACCGAAGAAGTAATTTAGGGAATTTACGAGAGGGAATTTACGAGAGAGAATCTACGAATTATTGTTCTTGTACCAATACATAAGGCTGAACAATGAGAGTATGGAAACGCTGACTGGGGTTTGTATTCCACTTACCAAGTTGTTCGTTAGAAGGTTTAGTTATTAAAGCTTCATCAATCCAGACTTGAACATCAGAGGTTTTGTCAGAAGCGATCGCAACTCCAACATCAACTAAATCAACCAGTTGCGAAACCACAATCACTGCATCCCGTTGTGCGTGAGGAATCAACCATTCCCATTCTGCTTCATCAAGGTTCTCAGATAATTCGGCTCTAATATCTGGCATAATCCCCTACTTTATTGCCTTTACTTTATGCTATTTATTTTTCAATTTTACCTGATAATTAAACAATTTATAAATTCATGTCTGCTAATTATGGAGTCGTAATCACTGACTATTCTCAGCAGTAACAGACATGCACCACTATTTTATACTTCGGATTTCATCTCATCAATATCAAACATGGAAACAATAACTCCAGCAATGGGAATTGAGATAAAAATGCCCAATAAACCCGCAACTCTTGCCCCAACTAATAATGCAAAAAAAACAACCACAGGATTTAAGTTGAGTGCGTCTTGCATAATACGTGGTGAAATAAAATTATCTTGAATTTGTTGTAAAATAATTGAGGCTATTAATACTTTTAATGCTAGCCAAAAACTTTGAGATAGAACAATTACTGTAACTACGCCAACTCCTAATGTTGCTCCGATTCCAGGAATGATATCAAGTATACCAATCATGACTGACAGAATTAGGGCAAAAGGAACTTGGAGAAGTGTAAAAGCTATAAATGTTGTGCTAGTTAAAAATAACATTAATATCAGTTGACCCCGAAAAAATCCCAGAAAATTTCTTTTGACAATATTTGTTAAGTTCTTCCGGCGTTGTTTAGGGACGACTTTAATTAAAAACAACCAGAGTTTGTTGCCATCAAGCAACATAAAAAAGGCAATAACAGCAATTAAAATAAAAGTGACGAAATTAGTAATAAAGCTTTGAAAGATTGTCAAACTATTAGCTAATGCTGATATTGCTTGATTACGTAATTGTTCTTCAAAAACACTTAAATCAATTTGTAAATTGCGATCGCGTAAAAATGCTTCTAACTGATTTGAGAGCGGAATCAACGAGTTGAGAAAACTAGTGACGCTATTAATTAATTGTTGCCCTTGGGATAAAACTGTCAAACTAACTGTTACACTTAATCCGCCCAAAATAATAATACTCACTAGAAAAACGACAGTGACAGCGATACCATGCGGTAAATATCGACTTAACCACTGCACAGGATAACTAAGCAAAAAAGCCAGAATCGCAGCAAATGTAAAAACCACAATTACTGATTCAAAATAGGCAATAAGCTGGACAATTGCCCAACCCGATGCAACAAAAAGTAAAAAGCGAACTAAAGTTGAATTATTTAATCGCGACCAAATATTTTTGGCTTCTAAGCCATTCATAGGGAGTAATTCATTTTAATTTGATGTCAAATGTACACAAATTTGCATAAATTAACTACTTCCCTTGAGAGTATTTTCTCAAATCCACAAGTTATAAATTAATGCAGTGAGGAAATGCAAAGATTTCCAGATGTGTTGATTGATGTCGCCTGTACCCAGTTATTGTGCTTGAGAATGTCTAAAATCTAACATCCTCTATCTTCCCAAATCATGCAACGCATTAATGGCATCGGCACATTTTTTCGTTATTGCCTCTAATTCATCCTTATCCCCCGAAACTGGTGGAGCAATCAGTTCCCCAATTCGTACCGTTACCGGAACAGGACGCGGAAAAGCACCATTCTTCTCAATGTCCTCTGTACCCCAGACAGATACTGGTAACAATGGAGCCTTTGCTTTTGCCGCTAACAAGGCTGCACCTCTTTTTGGCTCTGTAATTTTACCGTTTTCAGTCCGTGTTCCCTGCAAAAATACACCAACAGCCCAATTTTTCTCTAAATAATCCAAAGCTGCACGAATAGCCGCCCTATCTGCACTACCGCGACTCACAGGATAGGCCCCATATAACTGAATTGCCTTGTTAAATACAGGAATATCGAATAATTCCTTCTTCGCCATATAAGCTACAGGACGACACACGCAATTAGAAACAATGGGAGGATCATAATTACTGGCGTGGTTACTAACTACAACCAATGCTCCCTCTCGCGGTACATTCTCCACACCATAAATTCGTCCTTGAAAGTATTTGCGTAACATGGGGTCAACGATTGACCACTTTAAGGCATGGTAGAGGAGAAGACTTGTAAATGGTTCGCGGTTTTGAGTCACTGCTGCTAATTAAACATGAGACTGACATTTAGGATAATACCAATTCTCCAAAAGAAAGTAACAGATGGTGACGCGAGGAGGCGGAGAGGGGGAGACGCGGAGATGGGGAGATGGGGAGATGGGGAGATGGGGAGATGGGGAGATGGGGAGA